>CACZRA010000053.1 GCA_902783395.1 uncultured Lachnospiraceae bacterium | reverse complement strand
TCTCAGATAGAAAAGGTGACCGGTGAGAAGAAGGAAGAAGCCAACGGATATATCACATATGTTGGCAAGACTGAAAGAGGACTTGTTTCGATACTCAATCTGGCGACAGTGATAGGAGAGAAGGAACAGGCATAAGGAGGTATTATGGCGGAACTTGATCTTAATAACGTAGATGACATGTATTATGATGTCCTGCGTGAGATTGGTAATATAGGCGCGGGAAACGCGGCGACAGCTCTCGCTACCATGCTCAATACCAAGGTTGACATGACCGTTCCCAAGGTTGCCCTTGTGGAATTCAGGGAAATGGGCGAGACGATGGGCGGTGAAGAACAGATAATGGCCGGTATTTATCTATCCATATCGGGAGATATCACCGGATCGATCATGTTCCTGCTCGAAGAGAAATCCGCACATGAACTTGTTGCAAAGCTTATGGGCACAAGCGCTGGGGATTTTGTTGAAGGACAGCCTTTCAACGAGATAGAACAGTCGGCATTGAGTGAGATAGGAAATATCATTGTCGGAAGCTATCTGAATTCCCTTTCGATGCTCACCAATCTTAAGATAATCGAATCGGTTCCATCCCTTGCGGTGGATATGGCGGAGGCACTGCTTTCGGTTCCCGCGATAGAGTTTGGCATGGTAGGCGACCAGATGCTTTTGATACAGACTTCTTTTTCCGAAGATACCGAGCTTAACGGATATTTTGTTCTGGTTCCCGACCTGCCTTCATACACAAAGCTTCTTAAGGCACTTGGAGTAATGCAGTAGAAATCATGTAGGAGTTTATATATGGCTGAGATGATAAAAGTAGGCATGGCTGACTTAAAGCTCTGCATCAGCCCAAACAGCATCACGACACTTGGACTTGGTTCCTGTGTCGGCGTGGCTATCCGGGATACCTCCAATAAAGTAGGCGGACTTGCTCATGTGATGCTTCCGGACTCAAAAGAGATCAAGAATAATTCGAATATTGCAAAATTTGCCGATACAGGTGTAGAAGAGCTTGTACGTCAGATGGAAAAGGCCGGAGCCATAAGGTCCAGGATGATCGCAAAGATCGCAGGCGGTGCCCAGATGTTTGCAATGCAGCAGAATTCGTCACTTGTGAAAGTAGGCGACAGGAATGTGGCTGCCGTAAAGAAAAAGCTCGCGGAACTCAAGATACCTATCCGTGCGGAGGATACAGGGCTGAATTACGGACGTACTGTTGAGTTCTATCCGGAAACAGGAGATTATATAATCAAAGCGGTGGGTAAACCGCCTAAGACCATATGAATGAAGATGGTCAGGCTGATGGCGTAAGTGTAACCAGTGTTGAAGGCAGCGAGGCTTCCGGGGACGGAAAAGCCTTTGTGGCTGATCCTTCAACGACCATAGCCAGAGAAAGAAAGGCAGAGCCTGTTCATCTTAAGACCAAACCGGTACCTGCTGTAGTTACTTTACTCGGAGGCGGTATAGTTACAGCTGATGTATTTGTTCAGCAGCTGGATTTCAAAAAGTCGCTTCTGCTCATACTTGCAAGTCTTGTTGTTTTTCTTATCGCAGGCGAGATAGTCAAGGTACTTTTGGATCGTATAGAATTACCAAACCCGGAAGCTGTCGATGCAGACGGGAATGTCATACAAAAAGGAAAAAGCGGAGATGATGAAGTTGATTCGGAGGAGCCTGGGGCATCTTCCGGAGAAGAAGCATAGATCATTTTCCGCCTGCGGTTAATTGCTGATGGATGATGCCGGAAGACAGAAGCTGTGGAGCGAATACGCAAAAACGAAGTCTCCGCAGATTCGCGAAAAGATCATAGTTGAATATGCTCCGCTTGTGAAGGTCGTCGCAGGAAGACTCTCGATGTATCTCGGATATAACGTAGAGTATGATGACCTTGTCGGGTACGGTGTTTTCGGACTTATAGACGCCATAGATAAATTCAACCCGGCAAAAGCCGTAAAATTCGAAACTTATGCTTCTTTGAGGATAAGAGGAGCGATCCTTGACCAGATCCGTAAGATGGACTGGATCCCGCGTACGATAAGACAGAAGCAGAAGCAGATAGATGACGCGATAAAGAAGATAGAAGCAGAGACAGGTGAGGCAGCAAGCGATGAAAGAGTCGCGAAAGAGCTTGGCCTTACGGACAACGAATACGCTGACTGGCAGTCACAGATGGCTGTCACGAATGTTATCTCTCTTGATGAATTCAATGAAAACTCTACCGATGACGGTGGAGGCGGGAGAGAGACCATAGCTGATTCCGGAGCCGGACCGGAAGAGGTCCTTGAAGAAAAAGAGCTTAAAAAGACTCTTGCGGATGCTCTGGAGCTTCTTACCGAAAAAGAAAGAAAAGTAATTGTCCTGTATTACTATGAAGAGCTGACATTGAAAGAGATCAGTAATATTTTGGAGGTTTCCGAATCCAGGGTTTCACAGCTTCATATCAAAGGACTGGCTAAAATGAAGACGAAGCTCGGGAAATATATGGATATATTGGGAACCGGTGCATGATGTGCCCCTATAGTCAGGTGGTGAGAGTATGGCAAATGAAGGAAATGCATATTTTCAGTTGATCCTTAAGCCGGATGGAACTTATATACACTTTATTCCCGCTGAAGGAGACGGCACTCCGATAAATCCCAGAGAAGTAGAAGATTATCTTTCGCTTAAGAGGATTTATTTTGACAGGATGACGGTCCTCGCAGAGGCGCAGAAGAATGAAGAATCTACAATAAAGATCAACAACGAAGTGATCAAGCCCGTAGATGAATACATGTCCTTTACCGTATCAGATGACCTGATGGAGGTCGTCTGTCGTTTTTATCCGCCCTCTTTGAGCAACAGCACATCCGATCCCTCAAAAAACGCAGTCAGCGGCGGATCGATGAGCGTAGAGGAGATAAAGAACGACCTGAAATACAATCAGATCGCGGTCGATCCGGATGAGGAAGCGATTAATTCATTTTTGAAGGATAAGAAATACTGCACGGATTATGTGCTTGCCCGCGGTATACCCATCACACCCGGAAAAGACGGCTATGTGGAGTACATGTTTGATACCGATCCTGTGGCCAGACCCAAGAAGAACGAGGACGGCACCGTTGACTTTCACGCGTTGAATTCCGTAAGGGCGTGCAAGGAAGGACAGGTGCTCGCGAAGCTTCATAAAGAGGTACCGGGCGAGCCGGGGAAAAATGTCTTCGGCGAGATAATGATGGCAAACAGCGTGAAGAGCGCTGTCATCAAGCACAGCAAGGGCTCCACCTTGTCGGAGGACGGCGTGCTTACGGCGGATACCAACGGACATGTGAGTCTTACCGACGGTATGGTATTCGTATCGAGTGTACTTGAGCTTGCAAATGTCGATGTGTCTACAGGGGACATAGAATATGACGGGAATCTTCTCGTGGATGGAAATATCACAACCGGATATAAGGTCAATGTCACCGGTGACGTGGAGGTCAGAGGAGTGATAGAGGCCGCGGAGATCAATGCCGGAGGCCAGGTCACGGTTGCAAAGGGCATAAACGGCATGGAGAAGGGTAAGATAAAGGCCGGACATTCCGTTATAGCCAAGTATATAAATTCCGCAGAGGTCGAGGCCGGAGGCATCATACAGTCGGAGCTTGTGCTTAATTCCACTATTTCCGCAAAGGATTCCATAATTGTCGAAGGAAGAAAGGGATTTATAACCGGCGGAACGGCCAGAGCGGGAAATAAGATAGAGGCAAAAACAATAGGAAGTGATATGGGGGCTCCGACCTCCGTTGAGGTAGGGGTTGATCCCGCGTTGAAGGCAAGAAGGGCAAAGCTCATAAAGGATAACGAGGGACTCAGAGCCACTCTTGCCCGTACCGAGCCTGTGCTTCTCGCATCGGTGGACAGATTAAAGCGAGGGGAAAAGCTGCCTCCCGACCAGCTGAAAAAAATGCAGGATCTCAACAAGGTGATACAGGGACAAAAGGAGACTCTTTCCAAGAATATGGAGGAGCTTGCAGAGCTCGAGCTGTCTTTTGATAATGAGACTGTTTCCGAGGTTGTCGTGACCGGAATTGCTTATGCCGGAACGCATATTATGGTTTCCGACGCGACTCTTACCCTCAAGAAAGACTACCATTACTGCAGATTCAGAAGAGAAGGCGCAGATGTGAGGATGCTGGGGATATAGTTTTCCTGAAAGGGACGTAGTAAAAGGTTTGGATTATGGCGATAGCACCGGTGTTTTTTAACGGAATGATCACTGCTTCCCCGGAAATCGCGGGAACGGTTATGAATGATGAGGCCAGAGCTGCTTCTTTGCAGTTCAACAGCGAAGCTGCGGTCCAGCAGGAGGCAGATGAGCATATCAATCAGGTACGTAACAAGGATAATGCCGACGGAACGGAGAACGATTCGGATGCATCGGGCGGAAGCAGGAATGAGTATTCCGGTGACGGAGGCGCAAGAAGAAGAAAAAAAGAGGATTCATTCGGTAAAATGGTCAAGAAGCAGCAGGGAGGCTTCAGCATTTCGATATGACGGGTATACAGATACTGCTCCTGATAGCCGGAGCAGTTATTTTTGCTTTAGGCTTTTTTATTCCCGAGGGCAAGGATAACGGAGCTATTAATTCGGTTAAGGGCAGAAGAGAATTCAGCGAAAAAATGAAGGAAGTCACGGCCAATGAGTTGGATGATGCCAAGCGCCGCATCCGTGATCTGGTCGATGAGGAGGTCGCCCTCGCGCATGACAATTCGGCCAGATCCCTTGAAAGACTGACGAACGAAAAGATCATGGCCATAAATGAGTACGGCAAGACCGTGCTGGACGAGATAGAGCGAAACCATAAGGAAGTAGTCTTTATGTATGATATGCTCAACAATAAGTCCACAGACCTCAAAAATACGATCAGAAAAGCAGAGAATATAGAGAAAACAGCGGCTCCTGCCGCTAAGCCGGCTCCCCAAAAGCCTGCACCGAAAAAAGAAAACACGGAAAATATTCATATCCCGAAGATGTTTGCGGCGCCTAAGGATAAAAACGGAAAGACAGCGCTTCCCGGTGCGGCCTCAAAGGATAATTCAGCCCAGAATTTTGTTACGAGAAGCTACGGAGAAGACGTTATCCGGCTGCACAAGGAAGGAGTGTCTGATGTCAATATAGCCAAAAGGCTCGGCATAGGCGTAGGCGAAGTGCGGCTTGCGATAAGCCTGAACGGGGGTGTGGGCTCAAATGAAGCTTAGGTCTTATCTGAAGGGGCTCGGGCTTGGTATATTTGTAACTGCGCTGATACTGTCTCTGGGGTCGGATAAATCCCGGGGGAATATGAGTGATGACGAAATAAGGAAAAGAGCCGCTGAGCTCGGAATGATATCCGAAAACTCCATGCTCCTTAAAGAGGCTCAGGATATGGCCGACAGCGCCAAAGACAGGGCAGCAGCCCGTGTCTCCGAAAATGCTCCCGAAAAAGAAGCTGTCTCGGATGCATCCGCATTGCCTGAGGGAACGGTAAGTGCCGGTGCCGTAAGCAGCAACGGTGAGATCATCTACGAAAAGCCGGATCCTGCGATCACGGCAAAGGAAGACTCTGCCGCAACTGCGGGGAGTACCGTTGAGGGAGTAAATACCCCCTCTGCAGCAGCGGCCGCACATCAGGAGGACGAACAGCCTGCTTCCGTAGGACATACCGGAGGAGACACGGATGACGTTGTCACGATCACGGTAAATGCCGGTGATAGCTCCATATCGGTAGCTTCAAAAATGGCCGATGCAGGTCTCGTAACGGATGCTCATCAGTTTGATTCATATCTTGTGCTTTCAGGATATGACAGGCGGCTTGTAATCGGCTCCCATCCTATCCCCAGAGGAGCCTCGGCCGCGGAAATGGGAGAAATACTGACTACAAAACAGTGATAATGTGTTGAAAACAGCGTACCATTGTGTTATAGTTTCTATTTGTGCAAATGGATTTGGTTCAGATCCGTACTGCACGGACGGAAACTATTTTTTATTATCACATATCCGGATACGGCGCTTCTGTGGTGCTCTCTTGACAAGACGGGTTGAAGCGTGACGAAGGATGTGGATGCAAAACCAAAAGGAGGATTTTTGCAATGAGTATTATTTCAATGAAGCAGCTTCTGGAAGCCGGCGTACACTTCGGACATCAGACCAGGAGATGGAACCCCAAGATGGCACCGTATATCTATACGGAAAGGAACGGAATCTATATTATCGACCTTCAAAAGAGCGTGGGACTTGTTGATGAAGCCTACAACGCTGTCGGCGATATAGTAGCAAACGGAGGGACCATTCTTTTTGTCGGTACCAAGAAGCAGGCACAGGAGGCGATCAGGACGGAAGCAGAGCGCTGCGGTATGTTCTACGTGAATGAGAGATGGCTGGGCGGCATGCTCACCAACTTCGACACCATCAAATCAAGAGTCAAGAGGCTTAAGGATATTGAGGCGATGAAGGAGGACGGAACCTTTGAAAAGCTTCCCAAGAAGGAGGTGGCACTTCTTCAGAAGGAGCTTGCAAAGCTTGAGAGAAACCTC
>CACZRA010000052.1 GCA_902783395.1 uncultured Lachnospiraceae bacterium | reverse complement strand
TTCCTGCTGCATACCAGCACAGGCTCAATCTGGAGGATCTGAAATATGCATCCCTTTTCCTTGATCTTGGAAAACTCGGGATACCGCGCAGTATCCTTATGAAACCGGGGAAGCTTACAAGGGAGGAGATGGAGCTTGTGCGCAGGCATCCCGAGATCAGCACAAAGATACTCGAGCCGGTAGGACAGTTTTCCAGGATATCCGACTGGATCCTTTACCATCATGAAAGAGTCGACGGAAAAGGATACAGGGAGCTTAAGGGAGAGGAAATACCGCTTGCCTCCCGGATAATCGCCATAGCTGATACCTATTCCGCATTGACCATGGACAGGACCTATAAAGCATCTCTCCCCTATGAGGAGGCAATAATAGAGCTCCGTCAGGCCGCCGGAACGCAGCTTGATGCGGAGCTAGTAGGTTATTTCTGTGAGATACCGAGGCACAGGCTTGATGAATGTCTGGAATCCGTACGAAGGATAATGGAGCGTTATCAGGACGAGCATTTCGGGGAGTGACAATGAAACGTAAGCGATGTATCCGCCAGAGAAATGATGTCTCCTTCGTGTATTTCTGCGGTTTCATTTGCCTCGAGGCTCTTTCCGTTAACAGCCGTACCGTTCAATGAGTTAAGATCAAGAATGTAATATCTCCCGTCCGTTTCCTTTATCATCGCATGTATCCGGCTTACGCCGTCACCTTCAACGACACCGTCCACCCGGTTTTTCATTTTCCCTATGAGATAGGGGAAGGTCGTGATATCCAGCTGTCTGCCGTTATTAAATCTGAGACAGGGATATTGATGTATCCTGTCAAAGGCCGGTCTTTTGAGCAGGACGGTCTTTTCATCATCATCGTCCGGGTCATCCCTGTATTCCATGTATTCCAGCTTATCCGCGGGATCATCGCAGCGGATCGGAGCAGGAGAGTCATCCTTAAATGTGTCTTCTTCCGGCAGAGGATCTTTTCTTCCGCAGATCAGCGTCACGGATATCAGCACTATGGCGAATACTACGGCAATAACGGCTCCCGCCGCGATATATTCTTCATCTGTAAGATAAATTGGAAAAAGCGAGGGGTCAAGGACAAAGGCAACATAGACTGCGGCAGATAATATCATAATGCCTATGAGGATGTAGGAGATTTTTTTCCTGAACGGTTTTCCATCGGAGGCATCTGTTTCTTCAAAGAAGGGTTTCATCTCATCGGATATGCCTTCCTTCAGATCCCAGTATTCATCGGGATCTATCGGAGGGACGGAAGAACGGTTCTTTTCCGGGGCTCCGTTCATCTCCGGAGTGATATCCTTTGAGGGGGATGGGGGCTCCGGGACGATATAACCGTTTTCAACCATTTCGAGATAGCTGAATGCCATACCGGCGGCATCCCTGTCAGACCCGTCGACATGTTCGGATAAGAATTCAGCGAGTGAATGAATGCCGTACCTTTCATCCTTTACAAGATCCGGAACATATATAAACGACGGTTCCAGTGTATCCGGAAGAACCCATATGTCCGCCGGATCAAACAATACCTCATCCGGAGACAGCAGGTATCTCTGCAGGCCGGAGAGAAGACCGGAAAGGCCGTTCAGTATGGTCCTGATCTCGGATCCTGTAAAGCTTCTTCCCTCAAACAGTGCCTTAAGGCTTAACCTTCCCTGAATGTCGTAATAGAAATAGGTATGTCCGTCTATACTCTGGGGAGTCATCCTGGCAAGGTAGGGGATCTCATTTCTTATTATCATCTTTTCCCGAAGCCCCGGGGTTTCATCCTTATCGTTTTTCACTATCATGTAGTTTTTCAGACCGTTTCTTTTATAGGTTATCTGCATTGTACGCCTCCTTAACGCGGATCATTATTGCTGCAAAACCGCGTCGGCAAGGTATTCTGCCGTGCGGCATTTGCGTATGAATTCAATGGCATCCTTCTGACCGGCTGTGGCCTTCCCTTCAACGGGGATGTTTTCCGTTCCCGCTATCTTCATAAAGAGTATCCCCCGGGGAACCCTCAGATTCCCGCTGTAGGATACCGTTACATCCTTTCCGGAAACACTCACCTCCGTTTTCAGATCCCCTGTTGCAAGAAGAAGCCCGTCTATATCGTATACGGCTGCTTTCCGGGCTTCCGTTTCCATATCCGCTACGGAGGTCCTTATAAGACTCCCCTTAAGCGCAGCCTGATAGGCACAGCTTTTCATTACGGAACGGTCGTGAAGGAAGAATGACATATAGATCAGAAACACGATCACACCCATTATGAACGGGAAAATCAGAGAGGCTTCAACGGTAAAGGAGCCTTTAAGAGAGCGTTTCATATCCGGGCTCCTATCTGCTGTATGATGAAGCCGGATAAAAGAAAGGGCATGAAGGGGAGCTCGGTTTTTTTTGAGCCTTTTTTAGAGACAAGAAGTATGACGGAGAAAACGGAGGTTATGAACATGGCGGTAAGGACCGCAAATGCGGAGCCGCTTCCTCCGAGGTATATCCCGGTAATGAGGATCGCGAGTGAGTCACCCATACCGAGTTTTCCGTCCGATATCAGGGATATGCCTATGAAGACCAGCCCGGGAAGAAGTCCGAGGAGCTGGTCCCACAGGGCCGCCGGATCTTTGAAGAGAAGGCATAACGGGATGCCGGCTATGCCGAAAAGAATGTACAGGATCAAAGGGACAGACCGTTTTCTCAGGTCAAAAAAAGTGCCTGCAGTCAGAAAGATAAAAAGTAATATGCTTGTGATCATTTTCCACACTCCTTACACGGCGGAAGAGAGACTTTTGATAAGGGAACTTCGTGTATGGTCCTTTTCAGGGCGCTGCATGAAAGGGTAGTATGATATCTGTTGCCGTCATCTGTTATATAGACTACGGCCGGAGCCCCTTCACCGGCATGACAGCAATGTTCGCAGGGATAGTATTTTGC
>CACZRA010000051.1 GCA_902783395.1 uncultured Lachnospiraceae bacterium | reverse complement strand
CGATCAGTTTCATGGTGCCCTGCTATAATGAAAAGGAAAACGTGGTTCCTATGAGTGAGGCGCTGACAGGTCTTATGGACAGGGAGCTCAAGGACTATGATTATGAGATCATATTCATAGACAACTGCTCGACGGACGGTACCAGAGAACTGTTGAGACAGATATGCGCCGGTAACCCCAAAATAAAGGCTATATTCAATGCCAAGAATTTCGGACAGTTCAATTCGCCGTATCATGCCCTGTGCCAGACGACGGGAGACTGTACGGTGTCGCTCTGCTGCGATTTTCAGGATCCTGTTGAGATCATACCTGAGTTTGTGAGCTGGTGGGAGCAGGGGTACAAGATAGTCTGCGGTATAAAGACGACCAGCAAAGAGAATAAGATAATGAGATTTCTGCGTACCTGCTATTACAAGCTGATACGAAAGATGTCGGATGTGGAGCAGATAGAGCATTTCACAGGGTTCGGTCTTTATGATAAGAGCTTTATAGAGGTCTTAAAGACCCTTGATGATCCGACGCCCTTTATGAGGGGGATAGTTGCGGAATTGGGATATAAGCGGAAGGATGTGCCGTATGAACAGGCAAAACGCGCCGCCGGTAAGACCCACAATAATTTCTTCACGCTCTATGACGCGGCAATGCTCAGCTTTACGACATATACCAAGATGGGACTCAGGCTTGCCACGATAGTGGGCTTTACGCTGTCAGTCCTGAGCCTTGTGGTGGCGCTGGTATATCTTGTGATGAAGCTGATATGGTGGGACCGGTTCGTAGCGGGAATGACGCCCATACTGATAATGGTCACGGTTCTGGGATCGATGCAGCTCTTCTTTATAGGTTTCCTGGGCGAATATGTGCTTAATATAAATAAACGTGTCATGCACAGACCGCTGGTCATAGAGGAAGAGAGGATCAATTTTTGAAAAGGGTGGGGATCACCGGGGCGACCGGAGCTATAGGTCTTGCCCTGATAAACAGGTGCATAGAGCAGGGTACAGAGGTGTATGTCTTTGTACGATCTGACTCCGGGCGTATTGGGAGGATCCCGGAGCATCCTCTGGTGCATAAGGTATACTGCGCTCTGAATGAAATGAAGGAGTTTGATACAAAGGATATCCCTGCACTCGATGTGTTTTATCATTTTGCCTGGATGAAGGCATTCGGGGAGAAGGCAAGGGATGACCTTAAGACCCAGATCAAAAACGCGGAATATGCGATAGATTCTGTTGAGCTTGCAAAAAAGCTCGGCTGCAGGCGGTATGTCGGGGCGGGAAGCCAGGCTGAATACGGAAGGAAGGATGTACCGCTCAGGGGAGACACTCCCTGTGAGCCGGAAAACGGTTACGGGATGGCAAAGCTTGCTGCGGGGCAGATGACAAGGCTTCAGTGTGAAAAAACGGGGCTGGAGCATATCTGGGTCAGAGTGCTTTCGGTATACGGCCCCGGGGACGGAGAGGGGACTCTTGTGATGTCCGTCATAAGGGATGCCCTGAACGGGACGACCCCGTCCTGTACGAAGGCAGAGCAGATATGGGATTACCTTTACAGCGGGGATGCGGGGGAAGCCTTTTATTTACTGGGAGAGCAGGGAATATCAGGCAGGACGTATGTGCTCGGCTCCGGGACGGCCAGGCCGCTTAGGGAATATATAGATGAGATATGCTCGGCTTGTGCCGGAATCTCCGGAAGGGAGCGTGTAAATCCCGCGTACGGGGCAAAGCCCTACTCGGAAAAGCAGGTCATGCATCTTCTGGCCGATACCGGAGAATTGACCGGGGATACGGGATATAAGCCCGGGACCTCATTCGCTGAGGGAATAAGGGAGACGATAGATTGGGTAAGAAAGAACCTGAGGTGAGAGGAGAAGGGACGGATGTATAATAAGGGCCTGAGCGGATGGGTAAAGCATCTGGACTTCATGATCCTTGATCTTATCATCATAGAATTATCCTTCATACTTGCATATGATATACGTCATTCGGGTCAGAGCATCTTTGATAATCCGACATACCGGACGGTTTTTTTTGTGCTGGCGCTTGCGGTACCCATGGCATCGGTGCTTTTCAAGGTTCACTCCGGTATACTGCGCAGGGGTTATCTGAGAGAGTTTACTTCTGTGCTGCAGCTCGTATTCTTCACTGCGGCGATCATCCTTGCCTACATGTTCTTCGGAAAGATATCCGAAAAGTATTCCAGGCTTGTCGTACTCTATTTTGTGATCCTGGCGACTGTCCTGGTCTATACCGTCCATGTCATATGGAAAATGATCCTGATAAGATACGGCAGGAGCAACAGCGGCATCATAAGGCATATGTTCCTTATCACCACAGGCTCCATGGCCGGGGATATCATCGATACCATAAGGAATAATTCCGTAGGAATGATAGATATCACGGGAATGGCGCTCGCGGATACATCGGACAGGGTCGGAGAGGAGATAAACGGTGTGAGCGTATCCTCCGCGATGAAGGATGTGATAGACAGTATAAGCGGACAGTGGGTGGATGAGGTAATGATCTGTCTGCCGTCGGAGTATGAAACACCGAAGGATATACTGAGGGAGTGTTATCTCATGGGGATAACCACACATGTTGCGCTCAATATGGACACGAACAGGTACTCGGAGCGTGAGGCGGGGATGGTCGCCGGAATATATACGCTTACGGAGAGCGTCAGGATAGTTGACGGATATGAGGTGGTGATAAAAAGGGTGATCGATATCATAGGCTCCCTTATAGGTCTTGCCGTCACGGCTTTGCTGACCGTCTTTGTGGCTCCGGTAATATTCATCTCGGATCCCGGTCCTGTTTTCTTTACACAGGATAGGGTGGGAAAGAACGGAAGGATATTTAAGATATTCAAATTCAGGAGCATGTATAAGGATGCCGAAAAAAAGAAGGAGCTCCTTATGAAGGATAACGAGATGCAGGGATATATGTTTAAGGTCGACTGCGATCCCCGTATCATAGGCTCCGGTCCGGACGGAAAGAAACACGGTATCGGCTGGTTCATAAGAAGATCCTCCATAGATGAGTTTCCTCAGTTCCTTAATGTGCTGCTGGGAGATATGTCGTTAGTGGGAACCAGACCTCCCACTGTAGATGAATGGGAGCAGTATGAGAAAAGGCACAGGGCGAGACTTGCGATGAAGCCCGGAATAACAGGGCTCTGGCAGGCTTACGGACGGGGCGAGATAACGGATTTTGACAAAATAGTCGATATGGATATGGAATACATCAATACCTGGTCCATAAGCGGTGATATAAAGATCATTCTAAATACGATACCTGTGGTGCTTTCCGGAAAGGGAGCTAAGTAGAAGGCATGTGGCATGTCATAAGGGTAGCCGGCGGTAAGGAGGAAGAGGCGCTTTTCTTTATGAAAAAGGTGCTGGAGCTTGACGAGCTTGGCAGAGCCTTTATTCCAAGGGTCGTACGAAAGGCCAAGTATAAGGACGGATGGCACGAACGGAGTCTGCCCTTCATACCGGGATATATATTTTTTGAAACGGATGATCCCATGAAGCTGTATTTTGAGCTGAAAAAGGTTCCTAAGCGGACTACTCTGCTTAGAATGGATGACGAGATACTTGCTGTCGATCCGGGCGAAGAGGAATTCATAAAAAGTTTTTTCGGAACGGAGGATACGGTGGGAGTGTCGGTCATACATAAAGAAGGAGACCGGGTAGTCGTAGACAGCGGGCCGCTGGCGGGAAAGGAAGCGATCATAAAAAAGCTGTGGGCGCATAAGCGGACAGCGCTCATATCAACCGAAATGTTCGGAAGAACGATGGAGCTTAAGGTGGGGATAGAATTCCTGACTAATACATAAAGCCGAAGAGCCCGTCAAAGGAGCAGGCGAGAATGAAGATGAAAAAGCCTGCGGCGATAACAGCGTAAGATCTCCATCCCTCGTATCTTTCGGATACACGGAAGGCAGTATAGGCAGACAGGAGCGGCATCGAAAGAATGGGGGCTTCCTTTGTGGACAGGAAGATAAGGATTATACCCCCGAAAATCCCCCAGATCACACTGTTCTTTCTTATATCATCAAAGATCACAAGAAGCAGAGCCAGGAGGAGCGCGAACTGGGCGGGATTGTTTACCATCCCGTCAGGATAATAAAACAGATAGGCACGTGTATTGTCAAGAATGCTCTGAAGATCATTCCACCACTGCATATAATATCCTCCTTACGATCCCGAGAAACAGACCGGTAAAGGCAGGCGCCAGGATCAGCACTGCTCCCTTGAGGCTTAAGGGCTCCTTCTGCAGGAAAAAGCCGAGAGCTGCCCCTGCGGCGGTGAGCAGTATGCATATCCCCGCCCTTTTTATCCCGAGATTGTCCCTGTCAACGGATTCACATACATACAGCATGAGGCCGAATTCATAAGGCCAGAATATAAGGGTGACGGGATCCCGCAGTGGTTCATAGACTGTGCTCATAAGCAGCACCGACATGAAGAGTGCCAGTATCAGAAGGAACCGGAGCAGCCGGTCCTTTCGGATATGCATCGTGTATGCGACAAAAGTATAACAGATCACTGCGAGTATAATATAAACTACGATCATGGCATTCCTGTGAAGTACTTCAACGTTACCGTGCGGTGCCGGACCGCAGGCATGTACCGGGCTTCGGATATTGCTTATTTCACGGTATCAATGATATCATAACAGTACGATTTAAGGCAAAGAAAACGTTGTAATTCGGCACATTGGCTATGCACTGAATTGTAGCAGGAAAACGGAGAATACAGCGGGGGAACGCACCGGATGATAAACGAATCTCTATATCTTTCACAATCATACAAGGATGCCTGGAGTGACCATATCAGATCGCTTAACAATCCTGATTTTCCCGTATGGGATTATGTGATACTCACCGCATCGGATGAGCATCAGGCTGAGGGCTTCAGGGCGCAGCTAAAGGAGCGTGAAGCGTACCTTCCGAAGAAAAGCAGATATGTGGTGATCCCCGATGAGGGAAATGTGAGGATAGGCTCGGGTGGTGCCACGCTGTCCGTACTGAAATATATAAGATCCGAAGAAGGAAGCTTCAGCGGACTCAGGATCCTCGTGATACACAGCGGGGGAGACAGCAAGAGAGTGCCCCAGTATTCCGCTCTGGGCAAGCTTTTCAGCCCGGTGCCCCATGAGCTTCCGGACGGGAGGCCGTCAACGCTTTTTGATGAGTTCATCATCACGATGTCTGCAGTACCGGGAAGGATAAGGGAAGGGATGCTGGTATTGAGCGGTGATGTGCTGCTTTTATTCAATCCCCTGCTCATTGACTACAGCGGGCACGGAGCAGCGTGTATAAGCTTCAAGGAATCTGCCGAGACAGGAAAGAACCACGGAGTCTTTTTAAGAAGCGAGGAAGGCTTTATGAGGGCATTCCTGCATAAGCAGAATATGGACAACCTGAGAAGAGCCGGGGCAGTAAACGAGACCGGAGCGGTAGATATAGACACGGGGGCGGTGATCTTCGGAGCGGATGTGCTCGATGCTCTCTACGGACTTATCTCTGATAAGGGACAGCCGGATGAGGATAAGTACCGCGGGCTTGTGAATGACAAGGTAAGACTGAGTCTTTACGGAGATCTGTATTATCCCCTTTCAACTGAGGGAACCTTTGAGGAATACCTGAAGCAGCCTCCCGAGGGTGAGAGCACGGAGGAGCTTATCAATGCAAGAATGCGGATATGGGATGCCATCTCTTCATTCAATATGAAGGTCATGAGGATGGCTCCCGCCAAATTCATACATTTCGGTACCACCAGGGAAGTCCTGTCCCTTATGACAAAGGAGACTGCAAGGTATAAAAATCTGGATTGGACGGAAAGAACCTGCTGTGCCATGGATGAGAGGGCATCAGGATATAATTCGGTGCTGGGAAGGGATAACAGCATAGGAGAAAACTGCTATATTGAGGTTTCGTATGTACATGACGGTGCTGAGGTAGGAAGGGATACGGTGATATCCTATCTGGATATCGAGGACGGAACAAGGATACCCCCCGGGGTAGTGATGCATGGCCTGAAACAGTCAAACGGAAAATTCGTATGCCGTATCTACGGTGTGGATGATAATCCCAAGGAAGACAGGATATTCGGAAAAAAGTTGCCGCATCCTTTGTGGCAGACCAGGCTGTATCCGGAATGCAATACGATACAGGAAGCAATAGATAAGGCTCTCGATCTGTATAACAGGGCGATGAATGAAAAAGATGCCGGGGCCTTGGAAAACAAAGACTTCAAGTCCATGGCGGAGGGGTTCCGTGATGCGGATCATCATGCTCTGCTTGACTGGAGCAGGCGTATGGCGGATCTCGTCAAAATGAACGATATCGCGGGAATGATCGAAGCCGGTGAGAGCGCGGCAGAGGCACCGAGGCTTGATAAGCTTACGGATGCGCAGAAGGAATGGCTGGACAGAAGATCGGAAAAGGCTGACTTCGGTAAGGTGATGAGGCTTCATTACTACGTCGGCTGTGCGCTCGGGGGAGCTTACGGTGAAAAGGAAACGGGACTGGCCTTTAAGGTACTGAGACAGAGAATACTTGAGGAAACCCTGAAGGGGCTGAAAGAGAATACAAAGGCGAGAATAGTAAAGGACCGTCACGAAATATCCCTTCCGCTCAGGGTGAACTGGGGCGGAGGCTGGAGTGATACTCCGCCGTACTGCAATGAACAGGGAGGTACGGTTATAAATGCCGCGATCCTTGTAAAGGGAGACCGGCCTGTAAAGGTGACATTCAACCGGCTTGATGAAAAGAAGGTGATCTTTGAGAGCAGGGATATGGATGTACACGGTGAGTTTGATGACATATCCAAGCTTCAGTCCGTGGGAGATCCCTATGATCCGTATGTGCTGCAGAAGTCGGCCCTTCTTGCCTGCGGCATTATCCCCGACAGGGGCGGAAGCCTTGATACCGTGCTTGAGCGGCTGGGCGGGGGTTTCATGATAAATACCGAGGTTGCGGGAATACCCAAGGGCAGCGGGCTCGGGACCTCCAGTATACTGGCAGCTGCCTGCGTTAAGGGGCTGTTTGAATTCTTCGGGATAGATTATACGGAGGACGATCTTTACAGTCATGTCCTGTGCATGGAACAGATCATGTCAACGGGCGGAGGCTGGCAGGATCAGGTCGGAGGGGTTACCGACGGCATCAAGTACACTACGAGCGCACCGGGACTGCATCAGAGGATAAAGGTGGAGCATGTGAAGCCGGATGATAAGACCTGGGATGAGCTGGACAGAAGATTCTGCCTGATATATACCGGACAGCGGAGACTCGCCAGAAACCTGCTCAGGGATGTAGTGGGACGGTATATCGGAAATGAAAAGGACACGGTTTTTGCCCTGAATGAGATACAGCGGGTGGCAGCTCTTATGAAGTTTGAGATAGAGCGGGGGCATGTGGATGATTTTGCCGCCCTCATGGACAGACACTGGGAGCTCAGCAAGATGATAGATGCCGGCTCTACCAATACACTTATAGATCAGATATTTGATTCCGTGGATGATCTTCTTTCGGGACGCATGATCTGCGGAGCGGGCGGAGGCGGTTTCCTGCAGGTGATGCTGAGGGAAAATGTGAGCCGGGATGATCTGCAGAAAAGACTCTGGTCGGTATTTCAGGACACGGATATAGGAGCATGGGAGTGCGAGCTCTGCAGGCTTTGATACAGTTGAAAAAAAGCGGATTTTTTAGTAAAATCAATGGGTTAAGGTTATGAGATCCGCTAAGAGCAATGGACGCCGGGGGCGCCTTGTATCCGGCGGGTTGACACAGTGAGGAGGCGGAGCGGGGACTATGGGGTGTCCGTGTGGCGAAGCCAACGCATTGTAAAGCCTTGACAGCGTGTGATCACAGATGGTAAAGGTCGGATCTT
>CACZRA010000050.1 GCA_902783395.1 uncultured Lachnospiraceae bacterium | reverse complement strand
TTTCCTCTCTTCACAAGTACGCTGCGTACATAGAGCCCGTACACTCCGTCGCCCAGGAAGGCAAGCGTCAGAGGAGAATAAGTCCTCAGATCCTGCTCCACTTCACGCCCTCTCTGGTATCCTTGAGCTGTATGCCCTTTGATAAAAGCTCGTCCCTTATCTCATCAGCCCTTGCGAAGTTCTTCTCCTTCCTCGCCTGCTGCCTCTCCTCTATCAGACGCTCGATATCCTCATCGAGCACCTCTTCTTCACTTACAAGTATGAGTCCGAGAATGCTCCCGAGCGTCACTATCTCATCCTTTAGCTGCCTTGCGTACTCCTTTGAAGCGCCGTCCTTTGTCGTGGTATTGGCATGCCTTACAAGGTCAAAGATCACCGATACCGCATCGGCAGTATTAAGGTCATCATCCATGACTTCATTAAATCTGTCACGCTGGCGCGCCGCCTCGGCGAGGTTATTTTTCTCTTCTTCACTGACATCCCCGTCTGCCCCGTTTTTTTCGATATCCGACAGATTGGATACCGCATTCTTTATCCGGTCAAGTCCGGCCTTCGCGGATTCCATGAGCTCATCTGAGAAATTCAGCGGCGATCTGTACTGTGCCGAGAGCATGAAAAATCTCAAGACCTGCAGATCATATCTTGCGGCTATATCCCTTACGGTAAAGAAATTCCCGAGGGATTTGCTCATCTTCTGGTTGTTTATATTAAGGAATCCGTTGTGCATCCAGTAGTGCGCGAAAGGCACTCCGTTGGCAGCCTCCGACTGTGCGATCTCATTCTCATGGTGGGGGAATATAAGATCCTCCCCTCCGGCATGTATGTCTATCGTGTCTCCGAGATATCTCTTCGACATACAGGAGCATTCGATGTGCCAGCCCGGACGGCCCTCTCCCCAGGGCGAATCCCAGAAGGGCTCCCCCTCCTTCTTCGGCTTCCACAGTACGAAGTCAAGATCATCCTCCTTACCCTCAGCCCCGGTGACCTTGAGCGCATGCCCCTCCGAGCGGTGCCCGGATTCGAGCTCGTCTATATTCTTGCCGGAAAGCTTTCCGTAGCCCTTAAACCTCCTGGTACGGTAATAAACCGTACCGTCGGATACCCTGTAGGCATAGCCCTTTTCCTCAAGGACCTTTATCATCTCTATCATCGAGGGGATCTCCTGTGTCGCCTGAGGGTGTACGGTTGCAGGCATCACGTTGAGCCCCTCCATATCCTTTATGCATTCCTTTATATATCTCTCGGATATCTCCGATGCGCTGACACCCTCTTCGTTTGCCGCGTTTATTATCTTGTCGTCCACGTCCGTAAAGTTCGATACGTAGCTCACCTCATATCCGCGGTATGTCATATATCTGCGGAATGTATCAAACACTATCATCGGCCTTGCGTTTCCGATATGGATCAGGTTGTAAACGGTGGGTCCGCAGACGTACATCGTCACCTTTCCCTCCTCTATCGGGACAAATTCCTCAAGCCTTCTCGTCAATGTATTGTAGATCTTCATGATAACCTCCGTGTCCTGTAAACAGGTGCTCTCTCAGCCTTCTGCCGGAGAGAGTCTTACCTTAAAAAATATCATAAACAGTCTCTTCTTTCAATTACGGCCAGGCGGGATCCCCGTTTTATGAGACGGTGCACTTTACAGTCCGGCACAATGGCGGTGCGCTGGATTGTAACCGCAGCACTGAAATTGGAGTTTTGCGGAAGATTGTGGTAAATTTATCGGTATGATCACACTGAAGTATATCAAAGAGCAGATAAAGGTGACGAGGGAGCACGATCCCGCCATCCACAGTGACTGGGAGGTTTTTCTGTACCCCAGCTTCTGGGCTGTTTATTATTACAGGAAGGCTCACGAGCATTACCTTAAGGGGCATTATTTCAGGGCAAGATATATATCACAGAAGGCCGCGAGAAAGACGGGTATAGAGATCCACCCCGGAGCCAGGATAGGAAAGAATTTCTTCATCGACCACGGCACGGGAGTCATAATAGGCGAGACTACGGAGATAGGTGATAATGTGCTGCTCTATCAGGGCGTGACTCTCGGCGGCACCGGCAAGGAAAAGGGCAAGCGTCATCCGACGATAGGAAATAACGTGATGATAAGCGCGGGAGCAAAGGTTCTCGGCTCCTTTACCATAGGCAATAACGTAAAGATAGGCGCTGGCTCGGTGGTGCTCGAATCGGTTCCGGACAACTGCACGGTGGTGGGAGTACCGGGACGCATCGTCAAGCGCTATGACAGGGAGATCCCGTCAGAGCTCATAGACCAGACGGATCTTCCCGATCCCGTACGCACGGATATCGAGAACCTGAAGAGTGCCAATTCCGAGCTTACCAATCATATAATACGGCTCGAAGAGGAGCTTAGATTCTTAAAAAACGATTTCTCCGGTAAGGCCGAGAAACACAGGATAGAAATGGATAAGGCTAATACGGAGGGCATGAACGGAGAGGGGATCTGAAATGATCGGAGATCGGAAATTCGTCGCGCTCTGCACATCGAGGATTTATGACCAGCAGGTACACAGCTTCATAGAGGCATTCAGCGAAGAGACAAAAACGCACGGCATGCGGCTTGCAGTCTTTTCGATAAGCATGGACCGCTACTGGGTTGAAGATGATGACTCAGCGGACTCATCGGTCTTTAATTTTATCCCATACAGTAAGACAGATCTTATCATCATAATGGATGAAAAGATAAAAAGCCACCGTATCTCAGGCGATATTATAGCCGCGGCAAAAGAACACGGAAAGCCCGTGATCGTTATAGACGGCACCTATCCGGGATGCATGGGCATACGCTTTGATTTCAGAAAAGGGTTCGAATCGGTGGTCCGGCATCTGTTCGATGTTCACGGCATCACACACCCGCATTTCATGGCGGGATTCCGCGGCAATGCTTTTTCGGAGGAGCGCATACAGGTATTTAAGGATATACTTGCCGAGAAGAACATACCGTTTGATGACAGCATGATAAGCTACGGTGATTTCTGGGCGGGTCCTGCGAGAGCGGCCGCAAAGGAGCTTCTGAAGCGGGAGACCCTGCCGGATGCCGTGATCTGCGCCAATGATATCATGGCCATAAATGTAAGTGATGTCCTGAAGACTGCAGGGATAGACGTCCCGGAGGAGATACTTATCTCCGGGTTCGACGGGATGAATGAAGCGTTCCTTGCTTCCCCGAGTATCACGACGGCAAGCTGTGATCTTTCGGAAATGGCAAAAGCCGTTGCCGAAGCGGCAGAGCTTTGCATGAGCGGTCCGGGAAGTCCCGCT
>CACZRA010000049.1 GCA_902783395.1 uncultured Lachnospiraceae bacterium | reverse complement strand
GTGGGGGGCAAGAAGGAAAGGCTTCAGAGGGATATAGTCCGCATGAACAGAAAGATAAGACTCACCTTGAAGCATGCGGATCATTACAGGGAATTCATAAGCTTTGCCCTCGGTGAAATACCGCAGGTGTCAAAGGAGACCGGAAAATTCCTTCAGATGGAAAACCATGAGGATATGCTGGATATAGTCAGGTTCAAGGCTGTCGGAGACTGTGTTGAGGAGACTATAGTTGCAAAGAACCGCCTTTTTATCGCTGAAAAGATAGCACGGCTCCGCAGTGAGACCGATCCCCAAAAGAAGAAGAAAGCAGAAGAGCAGGCATCCCTTCTTGAAGCAGAGCTTCGGGACGGGCTTAAGTATGTGAAGATGCCCAAGGAGTATTTCCTCGACAAGCTGATAGAATCCAAGACTACGGCTAAGGAGAAGAAGGAGAAATTCGATGCCCGCCAGGGCTACGTGCAGGAGAGGTTCAGGAAGGCCCAGGAGAAGGCTAAGGCGTTTGCCGAAAAGAACCATCTGAAGAAGGTACCGGACAGGACCTCCATCGGTGTCTATGATCCAATGAACAAGATGCCTGACTATGACTGGGTCGTGATAGCATGCTCATATGAGCCTACAAAGGATACTCCTGAGGAAGTAAAGAAAAACATGGTCGAAAAGGGTATCCGTCCGCTTCTTAATAAGATGCTTGCCCTAAAGCCGGAGGATCTGGTCAAAATGTCGGATGATGACAGCTTTGATACCGAAAAGGAGGAGTTCTGGGAGAATTATACGGTTTCGCATATCGGAACCGATATGAAGGATTTCCTTGACAGACTGAAGAATAACAACGTGGAACTTACCGATGATGAGTATGTGAAGCTCAAAGCCATCGGCAAGGTGTCAGAGTGCGTAAAGCCCCGTTACGAATACTATGAGCGGACAAGCAA
This sequence comes from uncultured Lachnospiraceae bacterium, assembly GCA_902783395.1. Classification (GTDB taxonomy): domain Bacteria; phylum Bacillota; class Clostridia; order Lachnospirales; family Lachnospiraceae; genus NK4A144. The sequence goes on along the minus strand of CACZRA010000049.1, from coordinate 5,042 downwards.
GGATCCCGTATTTGTGCTTTTCAAAGACAACAAAAAGATAATAAGAGAATCCGATCAGTTATATCAGGCTTTTGCCCAATCGGAAACCGGAGCAGCTCCCGAGCTCCAGGACACGTTTGACAGATATGACAAAGAACATATGGGATTCGGATGTATTCCGAAGGCTCCGTCTATTGATGAGTTCGAATCCGTGACGGAAAACGCATCCTACTATATTTCATGCATTTATTTCCATGAGCAGGCCGTAAATGATCCTTCGACTTATGAAAATATGTACAAAACTCACTATGAGAGAGCCCTTCAGGAGCTGCAGGAAAAGAGGAACACGAAGATGCAGGCGATCAAGAAGACTGCGGACAAATACGGTGATCCCTGGGGGAAAGAGGGTGCGGAATTCAAGCTGAAGCTGCAGGAGGCAGGCGAGGAAAGAAATAAGCGGATAAGTGATTTTGACAGGAAGAAATTCGCCGATAAAAGTGAAGCCGACGCCCTTGCCCTGGTGCTCCGTACCGTTAAGAGGGACAGTAACGGCTCTATCACGCAGGATACGCTCGCAAACTACTGGCAGAACCAGATAGATATAGATAACTATGCTGCCGGGGGAGATAAGAAGAACAAGGTGCTGCACAGACTGGGCGTGGAGATGGCTGAATTCACCCTTGACGGAGATCTTCTTGACAAGGACAAGTTCTTTGACACAAGCAAGGATGAATACTGGGAAAATCTCAACAAGCTTAAAAAGGCAGAGGGCTTCATCTCGCTTTACAACAGCAATATGGAGTATTTTGAGAGCGATGCCTTCACCCGGGAGGAACGGCAGAATATCAGGAAGAACCTGATCGATAACAGTACATTGTATGAACTTATCGAAGCCGGCGAGGTCTACCGCAGGGCCTTCGGCGCCAATGATGACGGAAGTGATTATTACGCCGATAAGGAAGTTCCCGTCATCACCTTTACCATGAAGGAGTGGGCTACAAAAAAGTTTCCCGTTTATAAGGATCAGGCTGTCAAGGGCTTTTATAAGGCATCCGAAGGCTATAAGGCCGAGATGGATAAAAAGGACGAGATCAATAAGAAGTTCGGGGATGAGCTTGACCGTATCCATTCACTGGAGGCATCTTTTGTGTCGGAGAAGTCCAGACTTCTCGGTGAAAGGAAGGAACTCCGGGCACTTTATGAAGAGGCAAAGAAGGATAAGTCAAAGGCAAAGGAGGCAGCCCGTCTTAAGAAGCAGTATGATGAGCTTGATGACAGGATAGACGCTGTTACCGGGAAGATATCAAGGACTAAGGACCTTAAGAAATTTATAAATGACGGTGCGGATCATGAGAAGCTTAAGAGTCTGAACTACAATTTCAGGTCTGAAAGCATTATCTTCGCGGTGGAGAACGGACTCGGGAATCTCTTTACCAAAGAGGAGATCGAAAGAGCGGAGTACCGGAAGGAGGATAATGAGGTATATGAAAAATATGCCCACTCCGATGAAACGCGTGAGCAGGATGTCAAGGCAAGGTTAGGGATCAAAAAGGCCTATGCCGCCTATGACGACATATTTACCGCAGAGCAGAGCGCGGAGTGGAATAAAAAGCTCTCGGCCAAAGGAAGGTCTGTGGATATCCGCAGCTTCAAGAGACTCATGAAGCCTGTAAAGAAGGATGCTAACGGTAAGGTACTGCCGGAGTATGAGGAAGCGGATCTTTATAACCGGCAGGCATATGAGTACTTCCTGTCGGAAGATGAAGAGAAAATGCAGCAGGTGCTCTTTGATATCGGACACCGCATCCTTGACCTGAACCTTGAGCTTGAGAAATACAGCTCGGAGTATATAAAGGAGCATGCCGGTGAATTCTTCGAGAAGATGATCCCGTTATTTGCTTTCTCAGATTTCTATCTCTCCTACATGGATCTCTACGAAGGTGATTCTTTCACTCCGGAGGAGAGAAGGACACTCAGGAAGCTGATGGTCGAGGGCGGATACACGGAGCCTTTGGGACTCCTTATGCAGTACGCTTCCGCACTGGGGCTTTCCGAGGGAAAGCAGCTCCAGTCTCCGTCCAAGAATAATTATGACGAAATCCATGAGAACTGGGTGGAAAAGACCAGGAACAACGGCCTGAATCTTATGGAAAAGGGCAGTGACAAGCTTAAGACAGCCTTGGGGAATCAGGGCAGGCTGAACGAAGTATATATGGTAAACGGCGATCTTTTGGACGGCCTTGCCAGACTGTCCGCAGGCCAGAGAGGCGCATACAGAACCTACGGAAACTCCAGGCTCGAAGGAAGCGCTGCACTCAAGGCAGACATGGCAAAGAAGAGGGCAAAGGATCTCTACAACCTTTATGATGATGTCAGAATGAGGATCATAAAGGGCAATAACGGCGCTAAAGCCAAATTAAGTGAGAAGAACGCGGCGTTTGTGAAGGAGCTTGTGCAGAGAGCGCGGGGTGACGGCATAGACATTACCGATGAGGAATACAACAACAGCCTGACTTCTCCTGAGCAGCTCGGAAGACTCCTGCTCAGGATCGCTCCGGAAAATGACGAAGAAAATAGCTGGCTTAATGTCGAAACCCATGAGACGGATGATGTCATTATGGATGAGCATTTTGACAGCAGCACCTATCATCCGGAGGAACATGAGATGCCTAAGCCGATACATCTTAATGAGGCCCGGACTGAGATGGAAAAGAATGAGGAGAAAAAGGATCCCGATGAGCCGGAATCAGAAGAAGAGAAGGAGCTTCAGAAGGAAGCGGAAAGCCTGAAGGACAGTGTCCTGGCGGAAGCACTCGGAGAGCTCGAAATGGAAGAGGAGCAGGAGGAGACTGAAAAAGAGAAAGAGCTTGAGAAGCAGAGAGAGCTTGAGAAGCAGAAGAAGGAGGAAGAGGAAAGGAAGAAAGAGGAGGAGCGTAGGAGAGCGCCCGAAGACAGTCTCAAAGATGAGATCGCTCTTCACAAAGCCACAATGCCTTTCCTTGATGAACTCATCGGTAAGAAGGTAAAGGACGCAAAGGAGGCCGACGAGATAATCGAGGGTATCATAGTATACGGTACCCAGGATATGTCATCCCAGAAGCTCTGGGTCTCACAGAAGCCGGGAAGGCAGGCGTGGCCTGCGCAGAAGATCCTTGAGTACAGGCAGATGATCGTGGATTACTGGAAGGATATGCATGATATCACGACCCTCAGTCCTAATGAGCTCAAATCTCTGACCGAAAAGAATACGATCCCGTCCTTTAAGGATGATGAGTACAGTGAGGCACTGAGGTTATTGTCCAATAAGCTTGGCGAAAGCGCCTATATCATCAAGACGCACAAGAAGCGCAGCATTAAGAACGGATCCTATCACTTAAGCCTGAAGAGAGATGAAAAGAAGGCGGAAAAGGGAGATGTGTTCGGCGGATATATGTATGAGGCGCAGCAGCGCAGCAATGACTGCTGGTCCGTGGCAGGTTCGGCTCTTATCAACTTCAATACAGGCAAAATGACCGTGACCCAGAAGGATGTCAGGGCTTATAAGCCGGTATTCAGGAAGCAGCTCCCGGGAGAAATGAAAGAGGACTACGATAAGGCTGTCAACGGTATCAAGCTCTTTACCACCGGAAACCAGCCGGAGGAAGGGCTTTACAGCAATCAGGGAAATCTCTTTGCGATATCCGATTATTTCAGGGAGAAGCTCGGGGAGGACACTGCAGTCAGGCATGCGGTCCTGGATATAGACAAGTGCAGGTATGACGATGGGATCAACCCCGAAAAGAATGCCATGTTCAATATGACGGTGGTGTTTAAGGAAAAGGTGAGGGAGGCTCTGTCAAAGCAGCAGCCTGTGGCACTGCTCAGAAACGGTCATTACAAGGTGATAGTCAATGCGAACGAGGCAGGCTTTACGGCACTCAATTCGGCACAGCCCGGCTCCTGCGATGAGCATACCTATGAGGATTATCTGTCAAATACAGGCGGACTTGTAGAGATGACCTGGATAGAAAAGCCGAGATCAAAGCAGGAGCTTGATGAGATCGTGCAGAAATATGAGGGGCTCAGCTATTCTGAGCGCGACGGTTTTGCGAGAAAGGACAAGGATGAGATCGACGATCCGGACAAGGTAGCCATCACGGACGGTGTCGTTGCCCACGTAAACCACACCGCATCAGGTCTGTCGGATGTCAGGGATTATTATGAAGAGGATATCTATCTTGCAGGTAAGAGCAAGAAAAAGAAGAAATGATCGACCTTAAGAATGTCAGCAAAACATATGATGAAGCTGAGGGGCCTGTCTTTGACGGTTTTTCCGAGCACATCGATAGAGGGGAGTTCATACTCGTTACGGGAAAGAGCGGGAGCGGCAAGAGCACTCTGATAAGGATGCTGCTGAAGGAGACAGACCCCGATTCGGGGGAGATCGTAGTCGACGGTAAGGAGCTTTCAAAGATCACGAAGGCAAAGATACCCTCCTACAGGAGGGGGATAGGGGTTGTGTTCCAGGATTTCAGGCTCTTTGAAGACTATACGATATACGGAAACCTTGAGGTCGTGATGTCTGTTACGGGCGGATCCATGAGGGATTCGGAGCAGAGGATCACGAATATGCTGAAGCTTATGGGGATAGACCGGCTTCACAAAAGATACCCGAAGGAGCTTTCGGGAGGTGAGAAGCAGAAGGTATGCATGGCAAGAGCGCTGATAAATTCACCTTCGGTGCTGCTGGCTGACGAGCCTACGGGGAATCTTGACCCAAAGTCTTCGGCGGAGATATTCAGGCTGCTTGAGATTGCTCACAGGCAGGGGACCACCGTGGTCATGGCAACGCATGATATCGCCACGGCGGACCGTCTTGCCACGACCTGCCGCAGGATAGATCTTGACCTGATGGCGAAGAGAGTTTAAGACATTCAGGAGATAATTGGGAGAGGTTATTAATCAACAAAATACAGAGGATGTACGGCGATCCGATGTAATCATCGTGATCTCTCTGCTGGTATCATATGCTTTTTTCCTTCGGGAGCACTATCTTGGATATTGAGGTCCCGATCCTGCTGTTT
>CACZRA010000048.1 GCA_902783395.1 uncultured Lachnospiraceae bacterium | reverse complement strand
CCGCGGGGACTATGGTTTTCAGGATCTCAACTGCCCCGGACGGCATATTATGCCAGAGCATGCCTGCGGTCGCATAGATATTATGATCCGCCATACGCTGCCAGTCAGACTGGTCAACGTTACGCACATGTACGACAGTATTACGCATTTCATCTTTTCCGCCGCCAACGAATGCGTTGACACATTGATTCACGGCCTTATTGCCCATTGTATGAATATGCATGGACAAGCCTTTTTCATTGGCCTTGCGCGTTATGTCTGTAGTCTCCTCTTCCGTCCAGTTGACGAGACCCTGATGCCCGTCGGGATATAAGGGATCCACGTATCCTGTACCGCCTTCAACCGTGCCATCCATAAAGAGCTTGACCCAATTAGTTAATACGTGCTTTGTAGCATATTTTCTGACGTCATCGGCTTCTGCAAGGGACTTATCTACATTCATCCAGCTTTCGATCTCGTAGCTTAAGCCCAATATAAAGTGCATATCACCGGCCTCGTCCATCTGTCTCGCAGCCTGATAGAAATGATCGTTATAGAAATATTGGGACCATCCGTCCATATACATCGTATAGCCCTCTGACAGCATCTGATCCTGGATCGTCTTTATTGTTGCTTTTGCAACATCTACTGAGAAGAGCTTATCATTGTCCAGGAAGGAACGCACATATGTTCCGGCCTGTTCCTTTAAGAAACCGGTGGGTGTACCGTCGGAGCCTATTTCAATTTCGCCTCCGCGTATCTCTGTCTTGAGCACAGTGCCGTCTTCCTTCATGATCCCTGCATTGACCAGGGCAATAGTATTCACCAGTCCCTTGTGGCCTTCCTCATCCGCAAAGTAGATCGGAATATCAGTGCTTATGGCATCCAGCTGCTGACGGGTGGGCATATTTTTTGAAAAGGTATGGTAATTCCAGCCGAACCCGAATACAGTCTTTATCCCGTTTGCCTTTGCCTTCTCCACTGCAGCGGGAACGATCTCCTTAAGAAACTTATCCACATCATCCTGCCCGCTGACTATCGTACCGACCATAGGCATGGCGTGACCGGTAAAATAATGCGCATGGCCATTGCCACATGAAGGGATTACAAGCCCCTTGCCGGTATGATCGATAACCTCAGTCTTTCCCTCTTCAATGAATTCCTCGGCGTCCTGTCTGTTACCGGCATAGACATACTTGCCGTCCTTTACGGCAAATGCTTCTACTACCCGGTCGGCTTCGGAAGTGAAAATCTTTCCAAATACAACAAGGTCTGCACTTTTACTTTTCGTCATAGCCTGTTCTCCTTTCAAATGAAATAATACTTAGTCAGGAAATCAATATCCTTTGCAGCGCCCTATGTAGACTTATATTATACAAAATCCTGTCTGTTCAACACAATGGGGATATCGGCATAGTATAATATAACAATGAAGAGGGACGAGTTGAACGTAAGAAAAGCATTGTGCTATGGTTATGTGATCTTAATGCGATGCGGAGAAGGACCGGCAGAGATAAGGAACTATATTGATTAAATATTGAGAGGTAGTGTCGTTTTCCAAGATAAAAAAGAATCGTGAGAGCACCGTTATGCAGAAGAGTATAAACTAAGGAGCTGTCATCCTGAAATTGCATTATCTTCGAGGATAATCAAGAGTTTAGGGAGAAACTATGCACCTGCCAATGTTTGTGGTACAATAACGCAAGTGTTTTTATTTTATACATAACGTAGTAGTTTCGATAAAGGAGAAATGAGAATGGCAACAAAGACAACGACAGCAAAGAAAGCGGCAACTGCTAAAGCGGGTGGAGCTAAGAAGGTTGCAGCTGCAAAGAAGACCGTGACACCTGCTAAAGCAGGTGGGAAGAAAACAGCAGCAGCAAAAAAAGCAGTTGCTAAGAAGACAAAGGCTGTAAAGAAAACTGTGGCAGCGGCATCTGCCAAGGTAAATGCTAAGAAGAAGAGCGTACAGGCTTCAGCAGCAACATTGAAGACTATCGAGAAGCAGAAGGCTCAGATCGCAGAACTTAAGGCAGAGAAGAAAGCACTTGAGAGAAAGCTCGCCAAGATCAAAGCCATAACGGGATAAATGTCCACAGCAATAATCTACTATTCCAAGCACCACGACTTTTCAAATGCAAAAAGGAGTTGCATTTGAAAAGTCGGTCGGCGGATTCATAACCGTACCTTCGATGTCAGAAATGAACCTGGCAATACTTGCACCTTATTATTCCGTCAGCTCCCTCTTCAAATACATGTTCTTTGCCATCCGGATTCCAGTGACAAGTTGTATTACTATAATCGTCATCATCCTCACCCCAGTCACAGCCGCCGCTCACCATCTCCAGCTCACCCTTCATACAGTCAAACACAGCTCGGATATTCTTTGGAGATCCTGTCTCACTGATACAGATAGAAGTGGGTATTGATATGATCAGGGATATATTTGATATAGAGGTATTCTGGTCTGGAACAGGATTTGAAACTGTCGTATAATGTGGCATAATTTAAAGAATAACAAGTCATACTGATTGCCATTTCAGTACATATCGAACTGCCTTGAAGCTTAGATATTCAGATGACAGAAGAAGGAAAAACAGGAATATAAGATAATGTATTACGTACCGGATGGAACAGATAAAGCAGGATATTATGAGTGTGAGGAATGCGGCGAGAGATTCCTGGATGTAAGAATCGCGCCTGCCCTTGTATGCCCATATTGCGGGGAGATTCCCGATATGGAGATCGGACCGGATGATAAGATGCCGGAAACGAAAGAAAGCGCAAAGCTTATACAAATGGTTGAGAATGAGGACGTGGAGAAATATGACACCCTGCTCAGCCTTGCAATAACGGGAGGAGATTACAGCTGGATATGACATATGAAGATGCGGTCAAGACTATAATTCCTGGCAAATACAGGCATTTCAAAGGTAACGAATATGAGGTATTATCGATCGCCCGTCATTCAGAGACCATGGAACCTATGGTTGTATATCGAGCGCTTTACGGAGATCATGGAGTGTGGGTACGCCCTGCAGAGATGTGGAATGAAACGATAGAGCGTGAAGGTAAGACATATCAACGGTTTGAGCGTGAGCTTTGCTGATGATGACGGCGTATCCGTGATAGAGCTTTCCGATGGCAGGATAAAGCGCTGGAATGAGTTCTCACAGCCGACAGAGAAGACATATTCAAAATAGGGACAACGAAATGAAGGTCGGAATTCTATCAGACACACACGGATTATTACGTGATGAGGTCATGGAAGTACTAACCGGAGTGGATCATATCATTCACGCCGGGGATATTGATCGTAAAGAGGTTATAGACTCACTGGAGTCCATAGCTCCCGTCACAGTAGTCCGGGGTAATGCGGATAAAGAGTGGGCTGAGCATATACCTGCAGCGGCCTCGGTTGACCTGTCCGGAAAAGGATTCTTCATAATCCATAACAAAGGAAAGATAGACTGTGACCTGTCTGGCTATGATGTCATAGTATACGGACATTCGCATAAATACAGCTGTGTAGAGAAAGACGGACAGATATGGTTCAATCCCGGATGCTGTGGGAAGAGAAAACCCGGGCAGGAGATAAGCCTTGCCATAGCTGAGATAACCGGAGACGATATACGTTTTGAAAAAGTTATAATAGACAATACTAAATCCGGCGCGGATACATCCTCTCTCCCGAAGAATATAGACATCATAATACGAAAAGCTATGAAGCTGACCGACAAGGGAAAGAGCGCAGAGGATATAGCACGATCATGCAATATAAGCCCTTCTCTTGCAGATGATATCTGCCGTATGTATCTTACTCATCCGGGGATAGATGTGGCGGGGATCCTTCAGAGGATCGGATGATTTGGTGGTAAGTTATTTCGAAATAAGAAATGTTTTGAAAGGAGCAATGTTATGATCAAGATTTATGGTATGCCGACATGCCCCTACTGCGATTATATTCATGAGCAGATTAAGAGCAGAGAAGATGAATTTGAATACATCAACATAGGGGAAAATATCCGCAACATGGGTGCATTCACGAGAATGCGTGATACAAACCCTGTGTTTGATCATAGCAAAGAAATCGGAGATGTCGGTATCCCAGCTTTCGTGTTCGAAGATGGACGAGTATCTCTTGATCCAGCAGATGCCGGACTTGTTGAGTATGGTGGATCCAGTGCATGTTCTATTGAAGACCATAAGAACGGTAGGAAAGGGTGCTGAATTGCAGTTTAACTTATATTCAGGATATAAGTTAGAGAAAGGAGTTTTATGGATGCTATAGAAGCTATTCTTACGAGAAGAAGCACAAGGAAATACAAAGAAGAACTTCCCGACAGGGAGATTATTGAAAGAGTCATAGAAACCGGCAGATATGCTCCAAGCGGCGGAAACAGCCAGAGCACACACTTTATAGTATTTACTGATAAAACGGTACTATCCGAGATGGCACAGCTTGTTAAAAATGAGTTTTCAAAAATGGAAGCCGGAGAGGATACCTATATATCTCTTAAAAATTCTATCAATGCTTCAAAAAAAGGCGATTATGTTTTTCACTATAATGCCCCGGTTTTAATAGTGACGGCAAACAAAAAAGGCTATGGCAACGCACTGGCGGACAGTGCATGCGCACTTGAGAACATGATGATCGCTGCCAATGCTCTTGATTTGGGTTCCTGCTGGATCAACCAGCTTCACTGGCTGGATGAGAATAATAATATCCGGGCATTCATGAAATCATATGGCTTAAAGGATGACGAGACCATTACCGGAGGATTGATATTGGGATATGCCGATGGAGGTACCCCTGAAAGAGTGCCACTAAAAAGAACCGGCAACCCCGTTGACTGGGTTTCCAAGTGATCAGCATAGGTGATTACCCGCTACCGCAATATTGAACTGGAATTCACTGATCTGTCATGGAAACACCAGAAGGGGTGGTCTGGTCACCGCATGTCCTGCCTCATATCACCTCATAACTATATGGAATATTTTGTTGCATGCAGTATTTCTGAATGTCTTTTTCGGTCATCTCATCACGATATGATACACTTTATTGCATGCGTGCTCTGCCTCCTCGATCGGATTCAGCAGATAAACATGGTTCATCCCATCCCCGATGATCAGCTCATTTGACACGTCCTTATCCAGCATATGAAACATCTTTGTGACATCCGGATATAGGACCTCGTCTGTCCCGAGAAAGACCGTCACGTTTTTCAGGCCCTTCAGATCTCCATATATCGGGCTTACGCGCGGGTCATGCAGGTCGATGTCCCCTGCCCAGCGCTTCGCAACCGAAATTGATGCAGCCGCATCTATCATCGGATCCTTTGGCTGATACTTAGGAATGTCTTCGTTTTCCATGGAAATATCCACCCACGGCGAAAACAGTACGAGCTCGTCCGGAAGACGGATCCCCTCCGCCTTAAAATGCTCCGTCAGCGCAAGGGAAAGCCCGCCTCCTGCCGAGTCCCCCATCATCATGATCTTCTTTTCGGGATGATCTTCGCAATACTTCTTGTATACCGGCACAATAAGTTCGAACGCCTCCTTATAGGTCGCAAATGGCGCCAGACGATAAGCCGGGGCGATCACTAATGCATTCGTTTCCTTCACAAGCTTTTCAAGAAAATTCCAATGCATAGGGATAAAATCATACCGATAGGCTCCTCCGTGAATATAAAAAACGGTGTACCGTGACACGCCCTTCTCGTTGGCATAAAAAATACGCCCGTTTTCGTTTTCTTCATATCTTGTCACGATATTATCAGGCGGTGCCGTAGGTTCTTCCCCTTCCGCAAGAGCCTTAAGCATTTTCTCTTCGCTTTCCTCTGCTGTAATCTTTGGCCAGAAATGAAGCAGACTTGTCATGATCTTAGCGCTGATACTTTTACTCATTGTTTCCTCCTTAGAATTAACGATTGACTATTTGCATTTATTTGATAAAAAGACCCCGCTTCTGTCTAATAGAGTTGCACAAAAACACAATGAGGTCTTATGGAATCCATTTTACAGAAAATCCGTATTTTTTTAAATGAAAATATTCATGTTTAGTCACAATATTGCTTTTTTTGGTTCCTGGCGCATATTAAACAGATATTTGATATAATATACAAAGGCACCACAGCCTGACCGGTCTGACCGGACGCCGCTTCGGTGTAGATCAGATCTAACCTGGTGTTTAGCAGAGGAGGAAAGAATGAGAGAGAGCGGAATCTTATTACCGATATTTTCCCTGCCTTCAAGGTTCGGAATCGGCAGTTTTTCAAAAGAGGCATATGAGTTTGTTGATTTTCTTTTTGGAGCATCGCAGGGATTCTGGCAGATACTGCCGGTAGGGCCTACGGGGTATGGGAATTCCCCGTATCAGCCCTTCTCGGCTTTCGCGGGAAATCCGTATTTTATATCCATTGAAACTCTGATAGAAGACGGGCTGCTTACATGGGATGAGTGCAACGCCGTTGATTTTGGCAATGATGAGACCAGAGTCAACTACGGTACCATGTATGCGAACAGGAGCACGCTGCTAAAGAAGGCATACGAAAGGTTCAGTGAGGCCGGTAAGGAGACTGAGGAATTTAAGAAATTTACGAAGCGTGAGAAGGCTTGGCTTAAGGATTACGCTTTGTTTACTTCGATAAAGAAGAAGATGAACGGAGCTCCCTGGTATGAGTGGGAGGATGACCTTAAAAAGCGTGATGCCAACGCTCTGAAGAAAATAGAAAAAGAACTTAAGGATGAGATGGATTTTGTATGCTTTGAGCAGTATGAATTTGATAAACAGTGGCATAAGCTGAGAAAGTATGCAAATGACAGGAATGTAAAGATCATAGGGGATCTGCCTTTTTACGTATCCCTCGACAGCGCGGATTGCTGGTCGGATCCGGACGTTTTCCTCATGGACGAGAATCTGAATCCCAGGGTTGTGGCAGGATGTGCCCCGGATGCTTTTTCACGCACCGGCCAGCTCTGGGGCAATCCGATATATGACTGGGATGCTCTCAAGGGAAACGATTATAAATGGTGGGTTAAGAGGATAAAGAGGAATTATGATTTCTATGATGTGATCAGGATAGATCATTTCCACGGCTTCTGTGAATATTATGCAGTACCCTATGGTGATAAAACTGCGGAAAACGGCAAGCTCTGCAAGGGACCCGGAATGTCACTGTTTAACGCGCTTAAAGAACAGATAGGAGATCTCAGGATAATTGCGGAGGATCTGGGAACCAATACTCCGGAAAATGAGGCTCTGATCAGAGAATCAGGTTTCCCGGGGATGAAGGTGTTACAGTACGGTTTTACAAGCTGGGACAGTTATTATGTAAACCACAGGCATATAAACAACTGTGTGGTATATACAGGAACTCATGACAATACTCCTACCCGCGCATGGGTGGAGGAGATAAACGAGGGTGAACGTGATTTCTGCAGGAGATATATCAATTCCATGAACTCAGACTACGGTCAGCTTACCTGGGATATCATAAGGGAGGCATTCCGATCGGTGGCTGATCTTATCATCATACCGCTGCAGGATTATTTATGCTTCGGACGGGAAGCAAGGATAAACACCCCCGGTACGTCGGAAGGCAACTGGGAGTGGAGGGTGCGTCCTAATTTCCTGTCGCAGGATCTGCAAAACAGTATCAAAGGCCTGACAGAATTATACAGTCGGGTGCCCAAAGAACCTGAGACCGAAAAACCTTAGCCTTTGCCCCATATGCCATACTTCTCATCCGGAATTTTGAATATCTGAAGATTTTCTCAGAAATTAGATCCGTTCCAACCCCAGTCAGTTGTAGCAGAGTATTTTATATACATATGATCCGCCGCTATCCCAAGGACTTCTCCGAATATCTTCGTTATTTCCGCAGTCATCTTTTCAAAAGCGTCCCTGTTTGGTCCGCCGTATATCCTGACTTCTATAAAGGCCATGGGGGCACTGTCTTCCCCCCGGAAATAAAGATGGTATTCATCTTCAATACCTACCATCAGCCAGCTTTCGCTTTTTCCCGGGATCAGTGAGATTGCCTGCCCCAGCCTGCTCTTCAGCTCCGTCTCCTGTTCCTTTGTTACCTTTACGCTTACTTTGGAATCAATGAATGGCATATGTCTTACCTCCTTACTGTCTATAATATTGATTCATGTAAAATACAATACCTGCGTGCTCTTTTCACCCTCGTTCCTGGTTCAGGTACATCTGATCCATCGAAAAAAGTATACCACTGAGCACCATCATTTTGAAGAACGTGATAATCAGGGGATAACAGATATGACGTAATCCCATTGATTTCGTCAGGAATTATGTTAGTATATGGGCGTATTCTACCGCAACAGGATAAAGGCTATGCGAGACAGGAGGATAACAGCTATGTGGGAACTGACAGACAGATACTTCAACGCGGCAAAATCAAAGGATGGTGAGGCATTAGGGGGAATCTTTACCGATGATGCCGTATACATCGAGATAACAGGAGTCACACATGAGGGCATAGGGAAGATCCGCAGCTGGTTCGACAGCAGGATGTCCAATGGCAGCGTGACAGCCTGGGATATCAGGAAGGTGATAGATGCAGGAGAAAACGGGGCTGTAGTCTGGTATTACGAGTACAGGGATAACAACGGCAATTCAACTTCTTATGACGGCGTATCCGTGATAGAGCTTTCCGACGGCAGGATAAAGCGTTGGAATGAGTTCTCACAGCCGACAGAGAAGACATATTCATAATATCCGGAGGCTAAAGATATGTTCAATTATGTATGGCCGATTGCGTTGGTGGTTCTGTCAAATGTGGTATATCAAATTTGCGCTAAATCTGTACCCAAAGAAATGAACCCGTTTGCATCGTTGACAGTTACGTATGTTGTAGGGGCGGTTGCCAGTACAATTCTATTTTTTATACTCGGAAAGAACGGAAATCTGGTAAAAGAATACAGCAGGCTGAACTGGGCTCCTGCTATGATTCCGGGAGAAACTATGCACCTGCCAATGTTTGTGGTACAATAGCGCAAGTGTTTATATTTTACTCATAACGTAGTAGTTTCTATAAAGGAGAAATGAGAATGGCAACAAAGAAGACAGCGGCAACTGCAAAAGCAGGCAGTGCAAAGAAGACAGCGGCAACTGCAAAAGCAGGCGGCAAGAAGGCTCCGGCTAAGAAAGCGGCAGCTTCTAAAGCAGGCAGTGCAAAGAAGACAGCGACAACTGCAAAAGCAGGCGGCAAGAAGGCTGCAGCTGCAAAGAAGACCGTGACAACTGCTAAAACAGGTGGAGCAAAGAAGACTATATCAGCGGCATCTGCCAAGGCAGATACTAAGAAGAAAAACGTACAGGCTTCAGCAGCTAAATTAAAGATTATCGAGAAGCAGAAGGCACAGATCGCAGAGCTTAAGGCAGAGAAGAAAGCCCTTGAGAAAAAGCTCGCAAAGATCAAAGCCATAATGGGATAATGTCCACAGCGGAGACCATCCGACGGAAGAAGAGAGACATTACTATAAACGATATGGGGAGCCGATGCGCTCCCCATTGTATTACGAAAACAATGACAGCAGATCTACAAGCCTACTGCTTCCGGCAGCATAGATCTGTCGTCAATGTAATAGTCGCAGGTGATCTTGCGGGAGTTGTTGCCGTACTTTTCCACTATTTCCGGGAGATTGTCGTTTATGGCATCAAATTCCAGCTCCTGATCATGGCACCATGAGATTGCATTATCAAGGGCATCACCGGCCCGGCAGGTCCATAGGATAAGCTTGTTTCCCATCTTTTTCCATTGCTTGAGATATTCTATTAACCTGACGTTTGGCTCACCGAGGGCAGGCCAGTCGCTGTAGCATAAAGTTCCGTCAAAGTCTACGGCTATTATCTTATATTCATCCATGTCAGCCTTCCTGATCTATGAATCAAGCCTTGTATGTTGGCATTGTCTATCCCTGCTGCGAACAAATGTTCTGATATAATAATAGAATATATGTTCGAGAAAATCAACCACAAGATATGGTATATTATATACAACCCTCTGGCTGTTTTTGGGCTCCTGTATCGGAGAATCAGGAATAAAAGACTGACATTTTTTAATGGTGTCCTCAGGAGGAAAGACTATGGATATTCAGTATTTATTATGGCTGCAGGAAATCAGAAATGCGACGGGCGGCGTATTTGATGAGTTATTTAATGCGCTTTCAAAGGTCGCGGTAGACCTTATGCCGTTTTTGCCATTTTTCATTTTCTGGTGTGTAGACAGGAAATGGGGTTATCGGTTCATTTTAACACTTGGCATCGGTGATCTGTTGAACGGGATCATTAAGCTGACGGCGTGTGCTTACCGGCCTTGGATCCGTTCTGATCTGATCGAGCCGGCAGGAGACTCGAAGGTTGCAGCGACAGGCTATTCCTTCCCGAGCGGACATACGACGGAAGCGACGGCTGTTTATGGGACTGTGATAGCGTGGCAGCATAAAAAGAGGAAATGGCTGGCTGTTTTATGCGGTGTTCTGCTTGCGCTGACATGCTTTTCACGAAACTTTCTGGGTGTCCATACCCCTCAGGATGTGATCGTCGGCTTTTCAGTAACTTTGATCATCATCTTTGCAGTCGGTTACGGGCAGAAAAAAATAGATGGTGATGACAGGAAACTGGATATTCTGTCGATCATCGGCGTTTTGGCGGTTACAGCCACACTTATCTATATCCTGGTGAAGCCTTATCCGATGGACTATGTGGACGGTGTGCTTCTTGTGGATCCAAATAAGATGATGAATGACACATTCAAGGCCTGCGGCGCTTTCGTCGGTTTCCTTGCCGGAAGTTATGTCGAGCGTCATTATATCCATTACGAGATCCCTTCAGGGGCAAAAAATCTTCCTATATTGGGATTTGCAGGCTTCATGATCGCTTTTGCATGGAAGGAGTTCCTTGCGCCGGCAACCATTGTGCTTGCACTCGGCGGACATTGGGGGAATTTTATAGGACGTTGTATCATGTGGTTTTTCGTAGTTGCTGTCTGGCCGGTTGTAATAAAAAAGAATGCAGATTGAAGGTGAGGAGTATAAAGAAAAGAGATTTTGCGCCCGCCGGCATATCATGATATAATACCGCCCATTGTAACAGATTATCCCCGTTTTGGGGCAGAAATAAAGGAAAGGAATCATTATGAACAAGACAGAATTAGTAGAGGCAATGGCAAAGAAGGCTGATCTTTCAAAGAAGGATGCTGAGGCAGCACTTAAGGCTTTCACGGATACCGTAGGTGCACAGCTT
>CACZRA010000047.1 GCA_902783395.1 uncultured Lachnospiraceae bacterium | reverse complement strand
TCCGGAGCGGCACTTAAGGCGGCAACCGTTATAGCCGGACGTCCCGAGAATGCGGGAAAGAACATAGTCGTACTGCTTCCTGATTCCGGGGACAGATATCTTTCGACAGCTTTATTCACCAAATAAATACCTGAAAGACAGATACAGAAAAAAGGGGGGATGCCATTCTTACGGCATCCCCTTTAATATACTGAAGATTATTTCACATATCAGGTATCAAGCACATCGTCTATCTTTGACAGCAGCTGATCCTTCCTGACCGGCTTTACCAGGAATCCGGAAGGGTGGAGATTGATGGCGTTCATCACCATGTTCTTTTCGGAATTTCCGGTAAGGAATATGACCGGAGTACGCTTGTGTGAAGGCATATTCCGGATGAGCTGCAGAGTCTGCGGTCCGTTCATCTCAGGCATGAAGCAGTCGAGAAGTATGAGATCGACCTTCTGCTTCTCAAGGAATTTAAGCGCCAGCATCCCGGATTTGACACAGTTTACCTTATATGAGGAGTCGAGATGCGACTTCACAAGCTTCAGTGCTACGGGGTCATCATCTACGACGAGTATGCTGTAGGACCTCTCTGATGTAGCGCAGAGCTTGTCTATGGCGAGCTTGATGTCCGAATACGCAGCATCCTTGCTTATGGTGGCATCGGGACCCGGCTTCACATGGAGCTTGAAGGTGTCGGCATCGTTCTCGTCTGCTATGAGGAGCAGGGGAACACTGAGCAGATCCTCATTCTCCCTGAGGTCAATGACACCGAAAAGCTTGGTCCTGGCTACTGCTTCGGCATAGACGACTATACAATCGGGGCGCCCTATCGTAAGGTCGCTTAAAAGATTGGAATTTGTCATCAGTATGCCCTGAACCTTGTAATAGCTTTCCATTATATTAACAAGGTCATGCATCTTTTGTGTACTTGAAGAAACGATCATTACTCTTTTCATGTTTATTATATTATCATAAATCAGGATAAAGTGTTAGTGTTTTGTGATGTTAGACAAAATTCCTTTAACATGCTATAGTTTCTCCGTAGATTGATGGCAATGTATCCTTTATTTTGAAGGAACGTCAGCGGAGGTAGAATATAATCATGAACATGAAGTTTTCAAAAACGCAGCGCCTTGTCGGTACTGCAGTTCTCGTAGCTCTGGTAATAGTATTGCAGACGGTGGGAAGCGGTATCCGTATCGGTCCCTTTACTCCGACTCTTTCACTTGTTCCTATCATAATAGGAGCCATACTTTTCGGTCCCGTGATCGGAGGAGTCCTTGGGCTTGTATTCTCGATAATAGTACTGATATCGGTTGTATCGGGAGCGGATGCCGGAGGAGCCATAATGTTTGCGCAGAATCCTATAGCGACGGTAGCCATAGTGCTGCTCAAGGGAACTGTGGCGGGGCTTGTCTCGGGAGTTGTCGTGGACAAACTGTCGAAGAAAAACATGACCGTGGCAGTGGCAGCCGCAGCGGTAACGGCACCGATCACCAATACAGGCATATTCTGCATAGGAGTTCTCATTTTCTTTTACGATCTGATCTCCTCATGGGGACAGGCGGCGGGCTTTGACAGCGCCCTGATCTATATCATCATGGGACTTATCGGAGTCAATTTCATCGTGGAGCTGGTCCTCGATCTGATCCTTGTACCGGTGATAGTAAGGGTCATATCTGCGGTAAGGAGGACGAGCTGACATGATACTTGCCCTTGATATGGGAAACTCCAATGTCGTTGCCGGCTGCATCGGCGATGATGACAGGATATACTTTACGGAGCGTTTTTCCACGGATCTTAATTATACCGATCTCGAGTATGCTGTTCTTCTGAACATGATATTCGAGCTGAGAAAGGTAAAGAAGGAAGAGATAAAAGGTGCGATCATCGCAAGTGTTGTCCCTTCACTTACCCATATACTTAAATCCGCTGTAAGAAAGCTGCTTGACTGCGAGCCCATGGTCGTCGGTGTGGGGATAAAAACGGGACTCAATATCCATCTGGATGATCCCTCTACACTCGGAGCCGATCTTGTCGTGGATTCTGTAGCGGCGATGAATATATACGGTTCGCCTTCCATAGTCGTGGATATGGGCACTGCAACTACGATGAGTGTTATTAATAAAGAAGAGATCTACATGGGCGGCGCGATCTTCCCGGGACTCAATGTGTCGGTGGAGGCCCTTGCGTCAGGAACCTCGCTGCTCCCCAGAGTTTCGCTCGGTGCGCCGAAGAAGCAGATCGCTGCCAATACTATGGATGCGATAAAGAGCGGTATCATCTACGGTGAAGCTTCAAGGATCGACGGAATGATAGACAGATTTGAGGCTGAGCTTGGCTACAGCACCAAGGTCATAGCAACGGGCGGTCTTGCTCCCGTGATCACTCCTCACTGCAAGCATGAGATCATCACGGATCCTGATCTTATGCTCAGGGGGCTGAAGATAATATACGATAAAAACAGGTAGGCCAGGATAATGATACAGAGATTTAAGCAGCTGTCCAGGGAAGTAGTGGACAGCAACGTGATATTCGAATACTGCAAGGATCAGGTGGAGCTTCCGAACGGAAAGGTGGAAGAGTATATAGCCTGTGTCCATAAGGGAGCGTCTGCCGTGGTACCTGTCCTGCCTGACGGACGGATACTGATGGTACACCAGTACAGATATGCGATCGACAGGAATACGGTCGAGATACCTGCAGGGGGAAGGAACGGGACGGAAGAGCCCTTTGTGACCGCCGCTAAGCGGGAGCTTGAGGAGGAGACCGGATATACGACGGATGAGGAGCTTGAGCATCTTATCACCATAGCGACCGCGATAGCCTACTGCAGCGAGATCATTGAGGTATATGTGGCGAAGGGCTTAAGGAAGACGGAGCAGCATCTCGACCCCGATGAATTCATAGAGGTGGTCCCTTATGAACCGGACGAGCTTATATCCATGATCTATGAAGGAAAGATACAGGATTCCAAGACGATCGCGTCGATTCTGGCATACTGCACAAAATATAAATGACGATTTTACGTCCGGGGGCCGGGCCGGCGTAATATTGCACATAAATTATTAACATAAAATCATAAAAATTTGTTTAAATTTTTTTTTTCACAACATGTCGGATGATGTATGGTACAGGTCACAACATGTTGTGATTTTTTGTCTAAAGTGGGTGCTAAAGCCCTGTTTTCCCGAGAAAATCGGTTTGCTTTTCATAGTTCTAACACTTATAATGTTGTGAGTGGTTAGGCTGGCAAAGGCTTATCTGCTAATGGAGAGGGAACTATTGGGAATATGGAAGATCGTATCGAAGCGTTCATAAGTTATTTACATAATATCAAAAAAACTTCGAAGAATACTGAACTTTCTTACAGAAGAGATCTTAAAAAGATGGTCGCCTATTTAAAGAAAAAAGGGATAGACGATCCGTCCGAGGTAACATCAGAGATACTCAGGGATTACATAGAGAACAGTGAAGATGGAAAGGCGGCTCCCGCTTCGGTTTCGCGTGCCATCGCGTCCATGAGGGCCTTTTATTCCTATCTTGAGAAAGAGGGCGTTATCACTTCAAATCCTACAGAAGGACTGAAGGCGCCCAAGATAGAGAAGAAGCTTCCCCAGATAATGACTATGGATGAGGTCATACGCCTTCTTAACCAGCCCTCAGGCGATACGCCCAAGGAGATAAGGGACAAGGCGATGCTGGAGCTTCTTTATGCTACCGGGATGCGTGTCACGGAGCTCATCACTCTTAAGGTGGATGATGTCAATCTGCAGATGAACTATGTGGACTGCCATGATCCGCACAAGGACAGGGTTATACCCTTCGGTATAGAAGCAAGGAATGCGATAAGGAACTATATGGAGCATTCCCGTGATGCCCTTATAGCCAATAATGACGAAAAGACCTTATTCGTAAATATGTCCGGAGAACCCATGAGCCGGCAGGGATTCTGGAAGCTGATCAAGTATTATACAAAGAAAGCCGGCATAGAGATGGACATCACACCGCATACCTTAAGACACAGCTTTGCGGCACATCTTGTCGAAAACGGTGCCGATCTGCGTTCCGTGCAGGAGATGCTCGGACATTCTGATATTTCCACAACACAGATATATGCTACACTGAGCCACAACCATATTCGGGAAGTATACGCAAAGGCGCATCCGAGGCGGTAAAGTGTCCTGAGGGCGTTTTACGGATGTATTATTCAGCGCCATGAGCGTCAGCATCCCGGGAAATCTGGCTGAATTTATCATGCAAGGAGGACTCTATTCATGACACCGTATGCAGAAATGACCAAAGACGAGATGAAGCGCGAGCTCGAGGAGCTTCTTGTGGAGTATGACAAGTTCCAGAACCTGGGACTTAACCTTGACATGAGCCGCGGCAAGCCCTGTAAGGAGCAGCTCGATCTGTCCATGGGCATGATGGATGCGCTTTATTCCGGAGCTGATATGATCTGCGAGGACGGCACGGACTGCCGTAACTACGGCGGACTCACGGGCATCAAGGAAGCCAAGATCCTCATCGGCGATATGATGGAGAACAATCCGGACAACATCATCATCTACGGGAACTCCTCCCTGAATGTCATGTACGACACGGTCAGCCGCGCTATGACCCACGGCGTGATGGGCTCAACACCCTGGTGCAAGCTGGATCACGTAAAGTTTCTGACACCGGTTCCGGGCTATGACAGGCATTTTGCGATCTCCGAGTATTTCGGGATCGAGATGATCCCGGTGCCCATGACGCCCACCGGGCCGGATATGGACATCGTGGAGAAACTGGTGTCGGAGGATGACGCCATCAAGGGGATCTGGTGTGTACCGAAGTATTCCAACCCGCAGGGCTACTCCTACTCGGATGAGACCGTGCGCCGGTTTGCGCGCCTGAAACCCGCAGCCAGGGATTTCAGGATCTTCTGGGACAACGCCTATGGCATTCATCACCTTTATGAGACGCCGCAGGACTATCTGATCGAGATCCTCGCGGAGTGCAAGAGGGCCGGCAATCCGGACATGGTGTACAAGTTCGCTTCCACCTCCAAGATCACCTTCCCGGGCAGCGGGATCGCGGCGCTGGCCACATCCAAGAACAATCTGGAAGACATCGAGATGCAGCTCAGGCACCAGACCATCGGGCATGACAAGGTGAATCAGCTGCGGCACGTGCGCTTCTTCGGGGATATCCACGGCATGATGCTGCACATGGTAAAGCACGCGGATATTCTGCGGCCCAAGTTTGAGGCAGTGGAGCAGATCTTCGAGGAGAATTTGGCCGGCCTTGGGATCGGGACCTGGACCAATCCGAAGGGAGGCTACTTCATCAGCTTTGACGCGCTTGAGGGCTGCGCAAAGAGGATCGTGGAGAAAGCGAGAAAAGCCGGCGTGATCCTGACCGGAGCCGGCGCGACCTGGCCGTACGGAAAGGATCCCTACGATTCCAATATCCGCATCGCACCCAGCTATCCGCCGCTCGAAGACCTCAAGACAGCAGCCAGGCTCTTTACCGTCTGCGTGCGCTATATCAGCATCAAGAAGATCCTGGAAAACATGGACGCGGCGTAATAAGACATCTGCGAAAAGCATCCCCCTTCCATCATTTTGGCAGGGGGATGCTTTTTGCTGTCGAAAAGAATGCAGGTTATTTTCCTGTTGTCACTTAAGAAAACTCTGATGATTGTGTTTCCGAAACGGGGACAGGACATAGAGCACGAAGTCTGTAAGGATTCCGCCTGCCATGAAGACGACCACATTGGCTGCGACTACCAGAAGGATATGCACCAGGGGACCGGCTGCATAAGAAGCGAATATGCCGTTGGTCAGTTTCCAGACGGCAGGCTGGGTGTTGAGCAGGTAGATGCCGAAGGAACAGGCGGCGGCTTTTTTTACGAAGTTTTGGAGTTTCCCGGGGATCCGGATCTTTGAAAACAGGATCAGGTGAAGCATCGCGCTGAGTGTTACGGTGAAGGAGGTGTAGCTCATCCAGCTCGTACGCTTGATTTCCGTTTCGAAGATGGTCAGATGCCAGTCGCGGATCAGCCAGATCCAGGCAAAGAGCGCGCAGATGATGATCCCGGCCAGACAGTAAAGGCAGATGCGTCCGGATCCGGTGCGTGATCCGACGGCCTCTTCCCGCTGTGTCTCATCGGCAGAAGACTGAATCTTTCTGACAGCTCCGCCGGCCAGATAGAGCAGGACCAGCCAGAACGTGGAGTAGCCTTCCCGCAGCGCAAAGCGCTCCATGGGGGAGGCATAGAGTGAAAAGACGATCAGGAACAGGAAAAGAAAATGCTTCAGACGGGCACTGTCCAGACTGCGAAGCGCCGCGTTCAGAACGGGCATCAGAAGGAACAGGCCCGTATATGCCGAGAAATACCAGTACTGGCCGGTGGTGACCGGAAAGAAACCTTCCAGGATCTGCGAGGGACTTATTGTTCCCGGGACTGCGAAGAAGACAATCACGGAAGGAACTACAGCAAAAAAGACCACATGCAGCCACAGACGCAGATAGGAGAGAAGGTGCTTCTTCCATGGCTTGTCCGCAGCGGGGCTGTACCCGACATACCCGCTGATCAGGCCAAACAGGTTGACAGCGCAGTAAGACCAGATCTCCAGACCTGCACAGAGCATATACTGGTGAGACCCGTATGGGCTCGCCTGGATGATGCCGCCGTGGCCCAGGGTGTGAAGAACGACAACATATGCGAAGGCGATCAGACGCAGGAGGTCT
>CACZRA010000046.1 GCA_902783395.1 uncultured Lachnospiraceae bacterium | reverse complement strand
TCCTTTGCTTCCACAAAGAGCATTGACATATCCCTTCCGAAGAAATACAGGACTATGCCGATCGCTATCCCGTATCCTACTCCCATGGCGATCCCTTCAAGCAATCCCTTCTTTATCCTGTCTACCCGGCCTGCACCGTAATTCTGTCCCGCAAAGGTAGCCACGGCATTTGCGAGCGCATCAAACGGACACATTGCGAGCTGCTTTATCTTCATACCTGCCGTAAAGCCCGATACATAGACAGAACCAAGACTGTTATTTGCAGCCTGCATGACCATGGAGCCTATGGCTGTTACCGAAAACTGCAGCCCCATCGGGACTGCCATGACGATAAGCTTCACAAAATGTTCCCTGTCCAGCTTCCTGTCTTCCGGCCTTATACGGAGTATCTCAAAATTTCTGACAATGACTATCGCACAAAGGATGCCGGATATTGCCTGTGCGGTTATCGTCGCCACGGATGCTCCGAGTACTCCCATCTTGATCACTACGATAAAGAAAACATCAAGCACTATGTTAAGGACCGTAGATATGACCAGAAAGATGAACGGCGTCCTTGAATCCCCCACGGCCCTCAGTATCGCGGACAGCACATTATAGAGCATGATAAAAGGTATTCCAAGGAATATCACAAATAAATAATCATATGCCTCCTTATAGATATTATCAGGCGTGTTAAGAAGATGGAGTATCTGCGGAGTAAGGATCGCTGTCGCAGAAGTCACCGTTAAAGCTATCACGGCTGTGAGCACGAGTGAATGATATACGTATCTTCTCATGTCCCCCATATCTCTCGCACCGAATCTCTGCGCAACGCATATCCCGAAGCCGGAACATACTCCCAGACAGAAGCCTATGACAAGAAACTGTACCGAGCTCGACACTCCGACTCCCGCCAGAGCGTTCGGTCCGAGGATCCGGCCCACTATCGCGGCATCCGCCATGTTGTAGAACTGCTGGAACAGATTTCCCAGAAGAAGCGGCACAGCGAAAGAGACCATGAGTCCCAGCGGGGAACCCACGGTCATATCACGGACAGTATCCTTCTTAGAATCAGATGTTTTTAACATTTATATTGTTTTACGGCTCGCTGGGAGAATATATTTTCTTCTCCCGGCAAGCCACGAAAAACGCCTTATTTGACAACTATATTGATGATCTTCCCCGGGACATAGATCTCCTTTACTATGGTCTTGCCCTCGATCTTGTCGGCTACCGCTTCCTTTGCGGCAGTGAGCGCGGTGTCCTTATCGGCATCCACTGCTATCTCCACAGTTCCCCTGACCTTGCCGTTCACCTGCACACCGATCTCCCTTGTGTCATCCTTCACCTTGCTCTTATCGGCAACAGGCCAGCTTTCATCAAAAATCGATGTATCATGTCCCAGCTCCTGCCATACCTCTGCCGCTATATGCGGGGCAAAGGGAGCAAGCAGCAAGGCATAAGTCTCAAGCGTCTTCTTATCGACCCCGTCAAGCTTTGAAAGCTTATTGTTGAACTCCATGAAGCCCGACACTACTGTGTTGAGCGAGAAGGCCTCAAGCCTGCTGCTTATGGTATCAATGAGCTGATGACGTATCTTTTCGAGCTCCGGAGTTTCTTTCACATCCTTTTCCTTATTATCCTGAACAATATTCCAGAACTTTGACAGGAATCTGTATACTCCGTCTATGCCCCTGTCATCCCACTCGGAATCAAGCTCGGGCGGTCCGACAAAAAGCTCATAGAGCCTCAGCGAATCACAGCCGTAATCCCTGACAAGATCATCAGGTGATACTACATTGCCCTTTGACTTGCTCATCTTTATCCCGTTCTTACCGGTGATCATTCCCTGGTTGAAAAGCTTGTGGAATGGCTCATCAAAGCCGATGACACCGATATCATACAGGAACTTGGTCCAGAATCTAGAATACAGAAGATGCAGCACGGCATGCTCGACACCGCCTATATACATATCAACCGGAAGGTATTTGTCCGCCTTTTCCTTTGATACAAGCTCCTTATCGTTATTTACATCCACATAACGCAGGAAATACCAGGATGACCCCGCCCACTGCGGCATAGTATTCGTCTCTCTCTTCGCGCTGCCTCCGCACTTGGGACACTTGCAGTTCACCCATGAATCTATGGCGGCAAGGGGCGACTCACCGGTCCCGGTAGGCTCATAATGCTCAACCTCTGGAAGCGTGAGCGGAAGCTCTTCCTCCGGAACCAGAACATCTCCGCACTTCGGACAGTGTATTATCGGTATGGGTTCTCCCCAGTATCTCTGTCTCGAGAATACCCAGTCCCTTATCTTGAAGTTCTTCTTTGCTTTTCCTATCCCTTTCTTTTCGACGATATGCGGGGCTTCCTTTTTCAGATCGGCAGACTCCATGCCGTTCCAGTCCCCCGAGTTTATCATGGTACCCGAAGCCTCCGTATATGCCTCGGTCATATTCTCTATCTCCTTACCGTCCTTTGCGATGACCTGTACTATGGGGATATTGAATTTGGTCGCAAATTCAAAGTCCCTGTCATCATGCGCAGGAACGCACATTATGGCACCTGTTCCGTAGTCGGCAAGCACATAATCCGAAAGCCATATCGGTATCCTGTTGCCGTTCATCGGATTTATCGCGTATGTTCCGGTGAATACACCAGTCTTTTCTTTATTCTGAAGACGGTCAACATTGCTCTTGTTGGCCGCATAGGTAATATAATCATCTACTGCCTTTCGGGTCTCTTCTGTCGCGAGTGATGCTGCAAGCTCATGCTCAGGTGCAAGCACCATAAAGGTAGCTCCGTAAAGGGTGTCGGGCCTTGTGGTGTAAACGGTTATCTTTTCATCCCGTCCTTCAACGGGAAAATCAACCTCAGCTCCGTATGAACGTCCTATCCACTCGGTCTGCATCTTTTTGACCTTTTCAGGCCAGTCAAGCTTATCAAGATCGTCAAGAAGCCTGTCTGCGTAGGCCGTGATCTTAAGCATCCACTGCTTCAGGTCTTTCTTTGTAACGGGAGAGCCGCACCTTTCGCATTTCCCATCCACGACTTCTTCATTCGCCAATCCGGTCTTGCATGACGGACACCAGTTTATCGGCATTTCCTTCTGATAAGCCAGGCCCTTCTCATAGAGCTTTTCAAATATCCACTGTGTCCATTTAAAGAATTTCGGATCTGTGGTATTGAGCTCCATATCCCAATCATATATAGCGGCGATCTGTTTTATCTGTTCTTTGATCTTCGCTACATTCTCCGCAGTGGATACAGCCGGCTGTTTTCCGGTTTTGATCGCATAGTTCTCCGCAGGAAGTCCGAAAGCGTCCCAGCCCATGGGGTGTATGACATA
>CACZRA010000045.1 GCA_902783395.1 uncultured Lachnospiraceae bacterium | reverse complement strand
GCCGTAAGTATCTCTGCAAGTTCGTCAGCGGAGGAATGGAAAGAAAAACCGACATGCCTGATCTTTCCCTGCTCCTTCATGTCAAAGGCAAATTTCCACAGATCAAACTCATCAAACACTTTGGTCCTGGCCTGTCCGAGATTATGGAGCAGATAATAGTCAAAATATCCGGCACCTGTCCGCCTTAAGGATGTTTCAAACTGTTCGATGGCTTCCTCTCTTGTCTTGCAGCCTGCCCATGCCGCATTCTTGGTAGCAACGGTATAGCTGTCCCGGGGATATCTCTCTACAAGAGCCTGACGCATGGCATCCTCGCTTCCCGGATAGATCCAGGCCGTATCAAAATAGGTGCAGCCCGCTTCCATGAAGAGATCGACCATCTGTGAAGTCTGCTCTATATCAATGACATCGGGATTGTCTTTCAGTCTCGGAAGCCTCATCAGGCCGAAGCCCAGTTTGTTATGGGTTTCTGTGGGTTTTATTTCGTTCATTCGTAAAATTCCTCTTTTTCCGGACCATCATCTGATGTATCTATGTGCTGTCATCAGTATCCAGTGTTACAGAACCGGATATGCTTCCCGTATTATACAACTTGAAGTTAACTTTAATTCAAGCGGTTTATATTTCGGGTATAATAATCAATAAAGCAGTTGCAAAACACTGTTGTTTCTGTGAAAATTAACATTAAGAAAAAATGCAGGGAGGCAGAATGAGCTTCGACAGAGCGTGGCTGGATGAAGCTGGTCTTGATACGGAGACCGGAATGGGTTATACGGGCAGGGAGGATAAGTATATCGCTGCCGTTATGCGCTTTTTCAAAAGCTATGAGAAAAACAGGGCAAAAATAGAAGAGTATTATGAGAGCAGGGATTATGAAAGCTACATGATAACGGTCCATGCCCTGAAAAGTAATTCGAGGATGATAGGAGCCACGGAGCTCGGCGCTCTGTTTGAGGAGCTTGAGCTTGCGGCAAAAGCCGGTGATACGGAGACTGTTGAGAATAAGACAGGACCGGCTCTTTCGTCCTATGCAGCTCTTATCGAAAAGCTTAAGCCTCTGGAGGAGCTCGGAGAGGTCAATGCTGCGGGAGAGATATCAGCGGATGAAGCAAGGGAGACAGCGGATAAGCTGTTAGAGGCTTTGGATGATTTTAATGACGATCTGTCAAAGGAGCTTGCTAAGAAGCTTTCGGGATATCCCTTCAGGATGACACAGAGGGACAGATTGAAGGAGGCCGCCGCCTTCATAGAGGATTTCCTATATGATGAGGCAGCGGAAATCATAAGGGAGATTTACCCTTCGATAGAGTAAATAACCGGAGCAGGCAGGACGGCGTCTGTTTTCCGCAGATCATTATCATGGGAAACGAAAAAAACGAGACCGTATTCAGGGAAAAATCAATAGAACGGATTTCTTCTCCGGATCAGCTGAATGACTATGTCAGGCTGTCAAATCCCGGGGTCTGGTTCGTGCTGGGTGCCATCATGATAATTCTTTTAGGTGCCTGTATTTTCGGTATATTCGGTCATATCGACTCGTCTGTGCCGGCTGTAGGTATTTCTTCGGACGGAAAGATGGTCTGTCTGGTAAAAAAAGAGTACGGTGACAGATTCACAAAGGATATGAAGGTGAAGATCGATGATGCGGAATATGATGTTTCCCTGCGCGATCCCAAGCCTGTGACAGTATGGGACACTACCGATTCATATGCTCTTTTCATCGGAGATATGCAGCCGGGAGAGTGGGTGTACGAGATAGATGTGGACGGCAGTTTTTCTGACGGATCTTACGAGGCAAGGCTTATAACGGAAAAAATAAGCCCGCTTTCTTTTATATTCAATAAGCAATGAGTGACGGCGGAAAGATAAGACAACCTTTAACAAAGGGTGTTGCAAAGGTGCCTTTCATCATGCAGATGGAGGCGCTGGAATGCGGTGCTGCTTCTCTCGCGATGGTTCTCGCTTATTTCAATAAATGGGTTCCTCTGGAGCAGGTCAGGCGTGACTGCGGTGTATCAAGGGACGGCTCCAACGGCAGGAATATCCTTCTTGCTGCAAGGAACTACGGCCTGAACGCTTCCGGATACAGATTTGAGCCTGATTATCTTAGGGACAACGGGACCTTCCCGTGCATAGTCCATTGGGAATTTAACCATTTCGTCGTTGTGGACGGATTTAAGAGGGATAAGGTGTATCTTAACGATCCGGCCAGAGGCACATATACGGTATCGATGAAGGAATTTGACGAGAAATTCACCGGGATCTGTATGCTGTTCTCACCATCCGAGAGCTTTGTTGCCGACGGGAAGCAGAAATCCACGATCGAATTTGCGAAAAAGAGGCTGATAGGGTGCGGGGCGGCGATAGCCTTTGTGATAATAACGAGTATAATCTCATCCCTCATCGGAGTCATTAATCCTGTCTTTTCGAGGATATTCATGGACAGGCTTCTTACGGGAAAGGATCCTGAATGGTATCTTCCCTTTATCATAGTCATTTCCGTTTTCGGTTTCATTCAGATCGTTTCCCAGCTCATACAGGCTCTGTATTCCAGGCGTATAGACGGAAAGATGTCCGTTTACGGGACAACCTCCTATATGTGGAAGTTATTCAATCTCCCGATGGATTTTTATTCGCAGAGGTATGCGGGGGACATATTGTCGAGAAGGTCGGGAAATGCGAGCATTTCCAATTCGTTGATATATACCTTTGCCCCCCTTGCGCTGAACGCGGCCATGATGGTCTTTTACCTTGCGGTCATGCTGAAAAACAGTGTACAGCTGACTCTGGTGGGAGTATCCTCGATAGTTATAAATATGTTCATATCGAGGATCATTTCCGCAAAGAGGGTAAATCTTTCAAGGATCCAGATGAGGGATGCGGGCAAGCTCTCCAGCTGTACCACTGCGGGCATAGAAATGATAGAGACGATAAAGGCAAGCGGTGCAGAGGAGGGGTACTTCCAGAAATGGTCGGGATACCAGGCAAGCGTTAATACGCAGAAAGTCCGTTTCGCGATGCTGAACCAGTATCTCGGAAGCGTTCCGGGACTCGTATCGGTATTCACAAATACCCTAGTGCTTATGATAGGGGTTTACCTTATTATCAGAGGACAGTTCACGATCGGTATGATAACTGCTTTTCAGGGATTTCTGTCTTCCTTTACGGCTCCGGCAACTGTCTTCATCTCCGCCGGACAGACACTGCAGGAGCTTAGGACACAGATGGAAAGGATAGAGGATGTCATGGAGTATCCTTCAGATGAAAACAGTGCCTTGAGACAGCAGACCGGAGAGGTAAGCTATAAAAAGCTTAAGGGCCGTGTGGAAATGAAGGGGGTGACCTTTGGTTATTCAAAGCTTGACGCTCCCCTTATCGAGGGCTTTGATCTTGCGCTTGAACCCGGGAGCAGGGTTGCCTTCGTAGGAGAGAGCGGATGCGGGAAATCAACTCTTTCAAAGCTTTTGTCCGGACTGTATCAGCCCTGGAAGGGGGAGATCCTGTTTGACGGAAAGCCTATTTCTGAGATCGACAGGAGCGTTTTCACAGGTTCCCTCGCTGTAGTGGATCAGGACATCATCATGTTTGAGGACACCATAGCGGCGAATATCAGAATGTGGGATGAGACGATAAAGGATTTTGAAGTCATCGCAGCGGCAAGGGATGCCATGATACACAGCGACATCATACAGCGTGAGAACGGATACGAATATAAGATGTCGGAGGGCGGAAATGATTTTTCCGGCGGCCAGAGGCAGAGGATGGAGATAGCGAGAGTATTGGCGCAGGATCCTACGATAGTGATACTTGATGAAGCTACGTCCGCCCTTGATGCAAAGACGGAATATGAGGTCGTAAATGCCATAAAGGACAGGGGCATCACCTGCATAGTCATAGCGCACAGGCTCAGTACGATAAGGGACTGTGACGAGATCGTCGTCCTTGATCACGGAAAGGTGGTCGAGCGCGGCACCCATCCCGAACTCATGAAGAAAAACGGCATGTACACAAGACTCATCACATCGGAATAATCAAGAGAAAACTGACAACTGAGGACAATTAGCAATTAACAATTAACAATTAACAATTATCAATTGTAAATTATCAATTATCAATTACTATCATGGGCTGGTTTGATGAACAGATAAAAAACAGAAAGAAGAACGACGCAGACGCTTTTGACCGTACCTTCATACGGATCGCAGGCGCTGTTGTCGGCCGCAGGGAAGCGTTTTCCCATCTGGGTAAAGAGGTGACGGCCCAGAATGCTCTCGAAG
>CACZRA010000044.1 GCA_902783395.1 uncultured Lachnospiraceae bacterium | reverse complement strand
GTTATTTCTTTTATAGGTTATGTTCCTGCAGAAGAACCGGAGGTCCTGTGTTATGTCGTTATCGACCATCCTAACCATCCGGACCAGTCCAACTCCACAAGGCTGGCCACGCTTCTCTGCAAGGATATAATGACCGAGGTACTGCCTTACCTTAACATCTTCCCGACGCTCCAGCTTACCGAAAAGGAGAGGGAGGAGCTTACCGACGCGGAGGCCCAGTTCTTTATGGGATCCGATGCGATATCGCAGAATGAAGTACCGGAGGGCGTTTCTGAAAACAGCGTTTCGGAAAACGGGACCGGAGAGGGCGCAATGGTGCCCGTAGATGAAATGTATACGCCGAATGTGATACAATATGACCCTGGCACGGGATTCCCGCTGGATCCCAATACCGGTGAGATTTTGGATCCCGTAACCCTGCAGCCGATAGATGAAAACGTAAAATCAGATCTGGAGTACTGAGTATGACGGAATACGTATTACCGCTGATAATTACATTTGTGCTTAGCGTTATTTGCGGAAAGATAATGCTTCCCATGCTGATAAAGCTGAAAGCGTCTCAGACGGAGAGGGAGGACGGTCCTGCTTCGCATAAGGTCAAGAACGGTACCCCTACTATGGGAGGCTTTATATTCATAATACCGTGGATCGTAGTGACAGCATTCTACCTTCCCACGCATATCAGCATCATACCTGTCTATATCGCTGTCATAGCTTTCGCCTTCGTAGGTTTTGCTGACGATTATCTGAAGGTCGTAAGACACCATAACCTTGGCTTAAGGGCGTGGCAGAAGCTCCTTATGCAGGTGGCGGCGGCCGCGGTAGTAATAGCTTCGGTCCATTATCTTACCAATATATCGTTTGATATGAGGATACCCTTCAGTTCTCTGGTGACCGCTACGGGGACTGCTTTCATGGCTTCGCTCGGTATCTGGGCGGTGCCGGTCGAGATCATCGTGATCTGCGGTACGGTAAACGGTTCCAACTTTACGGACGGCCTTGACGGACTTGCTTCCTGCGTTACGGCGGTGATAGCGCTTTTTGCAGCCCTTGCATCCGTAAAGATCAATGCAGGCATAGCGCCTGCGTGCATGGCGTTTCTGGGAGGCCTGCTGGGATTTCTTGTCTATAATCATCATCCGGCAAAAGTGTTCATGGGTGACACGGGTTCGCTCGCTCTGGGCGGCTTCGTATCCTCCGCCTTTATAATGATGAATATGCCCGTATATATTATAATAGCGGCTTTCATATACTTCGCGGAGGTTTTGTCGGTGATGATACAGGTGCTTTATTTTAAGGCTACAGGGGGTAAAAGATTTTTCAAAATGGCTCCCCTGCATCATCATTATGAATTGTCGGGATGGAAGGAAACAAAGGTCGTGCTGGTATTTACCATAGTTACGGCGCTGCTCTGTGCAGTGGCCTTTGTGGCCATATAGGAGGCAGGACATGGATCTTAAGAGTAAGAGAGTACTTGTGATAGGAAGCGGGATAAGCGGAATAAATGCGGCAACGCTGCTTGAAGCGGCGGGAGCGGAGGTCGCCCTCTTTGATTCAAATGATAAGCTTGTCGTGGATGAGATAAAGAGAAAGCTTATGGAGGAGAGCAGGGTTTCGATATATGTCGGAGAACTCCCCGAGAGCGTTACGGAGGGACTTGAGCTGGCGGTCCTTTCTCCCGGTGTTCCCATCGATAACCCTATAGTACTCAGCCTGAAGGAAAAGGGGATAAAGATCTCCGGAGAGATAGAGCTTGCCTACGGATATGGACGCGGTGACGTGATAGCGATAACCGGTACCAACGGCAAGACAACGACCACGACTTTAGTGGGAGAGATCTGCAGGAATTATTCAAAGACAAGAGGAGGGGATACCTTTGTAGTGGGAAATATCGGGAATCCCTACACTGCGGTGGCTTTGGATACAAAGGATGACAGCATTGTGGTAGCCGAGATCTCATCCTTCCAGCTGGAGACGACAGATACGTTCAGACCGAAGATATCCGCGATACTCAATATCACCCCCGATCATCTGAACAGACATTACACTATGGAAAACTATGTGAAGATGAAGGAGAGGATCGCGCTCAGACAGACGGGGGACGATGTCATCGTATTAAACTATGATGATCCGTATACGAGAGACTTCGGTATGAGAGCCGCCTGCAGGGTCGTTTATTTCACAAGACAGTCATTTGGAGAGGCAAAGGGCACCGGCTGTGATGTCCTCCATATGGACGGGGATATGATAATGTATAATGAGATCCCCGTTATCGATGTGAATGAAATGCATCTTATCGGGACACATAATTATGAGAACGTTATGGCGGCGGTGGGCATAACATATTCCTACGGCGTCCCTATGGATCTTATAAGGGACACGATAAGGGATTTCAAGGCTGTGGAGCACAGGATAGAATATGTACGTACGGTTAACGGTGTCGATTATTACAATGATTCCAAGGGAACCAATCCGGATGCCGCGATAAAAGGGATAAAGGCAATGAAAAAAAAGACCGTACTGATAGGAGGTGGCTTTGACAAAAAGTCATCCTATGATGAATGGATCGAAGCCTTTGACGGGAAGGTAAGATATCTGGTGCTTTTGGGGCAGACCGCCGAGAAGATAGCTGAATGCGCAAAAAATCACGGATTCAACGATATAGTCATGGTTTCCTCCATGGAAGAGGCGGTAGAGGAATGCCATAAGCTTGCAGAACCCGGAGATGCCGTACTTCTTTCTCCGGCATGTGCGAGCTGGGGTATGTTTACAAATTTTGAAGAAAGAGGAAGGATTTTCAAGGAACTCGTCAACGGGCTTGGGGAGCAGGCAGTTGGAAGCCGTTAGAAATATAAGAAAGACAAAAATACATAAAAGGTCAAAGGGGAAAGTCATCGGGACTGCAGACCGGAGCCTGATCTTTATTGTGCTTTTTCTGGTTGTGTTCGGGCTCATCATGATATATTCGGCAAGCGCCTATTCTGCCGTGCGTGCCGGGGAAAAGGCAAATTATTATCTGATGAAGCAGCTGCAGGCGACCGTTATCGGACTTGCGGTCATGGTATTTATATCAAGGCTTGATTATCACAGCTTCAGGAAATTCGCGTGGCCTGCATATATAGTATCACTGGTGCTCATAGCTCTGGTGCTCACTCCTTTGGGAATGACCATCAACGGGGCGAGAAGATGGCTCAATCTGGGAATGTCGCTGCAGCCTGCGGAGGTTGCGAAGGCCGGGATGATCCTTTTCTTTTCGGCTTATGTATGCGGAAACTTAAGGCGCGTACAGCATATAAAAGGCATAATGTATACTCTCGCGCTTGCGGCCCTGCCTTCGCTCATGGTCTACGGTATAACCGAAAACCTGAGCTCGGCGATAATCATATTTGCCATAGTTTATATCATGCTTTTTGTTGCAAGCCCCAACAGCGCCCCTTATATTATCTTCGCCGGGTGCATGATAGGATTTGCTGCGCTGATAGTGTTTATTATTGCTCATAACCTGATCCCCGATGCGGCCGGAGTGTCCTACAGGCTGGGGCGGATAAAGGCCTGGCTGAATCCCGAGGAATTTGCTTCAGGCAGGGGATTTCAGACCCTGCAGGCTCTTTATTCCATAGGATCGGGCGGGGTGCTCGGAAAGGGGCTCGGACAGAGTACGCAGAAGCTCGGATTTGTTCCCGAGGCCCAGAATGACATGATTTTTTCCATTATATGCGAGGAGCTCGGGATGTTCGGGGCACTTGCGGTCATCCTTCTTTTTGTAATGCTGATATACCATCTGCTCATGATAGCGACGAATGCTCCGGATCTTTTCGGATCTCTCCTTGTTACCGGAGTGATGACGCATTTTGCGCTTCAGGTGGTCCTTAATATAGCGGTTGTGACCAACACGCTGCCGAATACCGGGATAACGCTGCCTTTTATTTCTTACGGAGGCTCTTCATCGGTCTTTCTCCTTGCTGAAGTGGGGATGGCTCTCTCCGTATCCAGAAAGATCAGGATGCACTGATCATGACTGACAGAAGGCCCTTCATAGCCTTGTGTATAGTGCTTATCCTTATCATTGCAGGCATTGTGGTCTGGGGATACTTCGGTGTGGAGGAGGTTTCCGTAACGGGGAGCACGCATTATACGGATGAAGAGATAGAGGACATGGTCATGAAGGGACCCTTGGGGCATAATTCCCTCTATCTTCTGCTGAAATACAGGAACAGATCGGTCCGTGATGTGCCCTTTATAGAGAGAATGGACGTATCCATTGATTCTCCGACATCCGTTACGATCAATGTGTACGAGAAGGCCATAGCCGGATATGTCAGATATCTCGGACGGTATATGTATTTTGACAGGAACGGTAATATTGTCGAAGCTTCGACCGAGATGATACCGGGGATACCTTTTGTCACGGGACTTGATTTTGACGAGTGTGTGCTGTATGAACCTCTGCCCGTGCAGAATGAAGAGATATTTTCCACGATACTGGCACTGACCCAGCTCTTTGAGAAATATGAGATAAAGCCCGACAGGATATATTTTGACGATGAAATGAACATTACGCTTTATTTCGGCAATGCACGGATACTGCTCGGGAGCATGGAGAATATCGATGAGAAGATGATGAAGCTTAAAAGCGTTCTTTCATCTATAATGGGATTGTCCGGGGAGCTTCATCTTGAGAACTATTCTCTGGATAAGGATGAGGGATACGTCACCTTTGAAAGAGATGATTAAATATTCGAAAAGATTTTTGTCGCTTACTATAAAAAATATCTTGCGTAATTATGAGTAAGAAGTTATTATGTAATTTAGCCTTAAAAAGGGCGAAGAGTTTTTATTGAAGGGTTTGAGGAGGATTTGTTGTGTTTGAGATGAAATCTGACGCGGCAGAATATGCCTGCAAGATTATGGTCATCGGAGTAGGCGGAGCCGGAAATAATGCCCTGAACCGGATGGTTGATGTGGGCATCAGAGGCGTCGAGCTTATGGCGGTCAATACGGATCTTAAGGATCTGAGAAGCTGTAAGGCTCCTAATTATGTCCAGATCGGTCAGAAGCTTACGAAGGGACTCGGAGCGGGAGCAGATCCCGAAAGGGGAGAAAAGGCTGCCGAGGAATCCATCGATGAGATCAAGAGCCGTATCGAGGGCTATGATATGGTATTTATCACTTGCGGCATGGGCGGCGGAACAGGTACAGGAGCTGCTCCTGTAATAGCCAAAGCTGCAAAGGATATGGGCATCCTCACTACGGCGATAGTTACAAAACCCTTCTCATTTGAATCCAGAGGTAGAATGAAAAAAGCCGAGATGGGCATAGCAAGGCTTGCGGACAGCGTAGATACATACACAGTCATACCTAACGATAAGCTGCGCCAGCTCGATCCCAAGCTTCCTTTTGAAGAGTCCTTCAAAAAGGCTGATGAAGTACTGCAGCAGTCGGTGCAGGGTATAACGGACCTTATCACAGGTGAGGCTCTCATGAACGTTGACTTTGCCGATGTTCGTACGACCATGCACGATAAAGGC
>CACZRA010000043.1 GCA_902783395.1 uncultured Lachnospiraceae bacterium | reverse complement strand
ATTCCTTTTAAACTCCTACAGGGACAAATGCTATAAATTCGGGTACTTTCCGTTTCCGGAGGAGAGAAGCTGGGAGGAAATATCTGCACGCAAGATGCAAAGTGACAGTATCAGGATATTGTGGTGCGGCCGTTTTTTAAGGCTGAAGAGGGCTGATCTGCTGATAAAGGCAGCGGCGAAGGCGAGGGATGCGGGCTTTGATTTTGACCTGGAGATAGTAGGAGAGGGTGAGGAGGAGCAGCATCTGAAGAGCATGGTGTCTTCACTTAAGCTTTCGGACCGTACTAGCTTCCCGGGGTATCTTTCTCCGGAAGCCGCCAGGGAGGAGATGGCGGGGGCTGATATCTATGTATGCACCTCTAATAAGCTGGAGGGCTGGGGATCCGTGATATATGAGGGGCTTGCCGCGGGCTGTGCCGTGATAGCCACATCCAAGGCCGGAGCTACCCCCTTCCTCATAGAGGACGGCAGGACGGGATATGTATTCAGGTCGGGTGACGCAGGAAGCCTTGCGGACAGGCTGAAGTCATGCCTTGCCGATATCGAGGGCGCAATGGAGATGGGGCGGAGGGGCTTCGAGCAGATGAAGGAGACCTGGAATCCGAAGACCGCGGCCTCGAGGCTGTTAACGGTTTCGGAAAGGCTCCTTGGCGGAAGTAAATACTTTTACGATGACGGCCCTATGAGCAGGGCGGAGATCATGTTTGAGAATTGGTATGGATAAGATAACTTTGCAATCCGTGAGAAGTTTATGGCGCGGGAAACAGCGATAATAAGGGCTTTATATTAAAATGAAGAAGATCGCTTATCTGATGGAATATCCGATAGACCTTCCGGGTGGAGCGCAGATGTCCACCCTTTCTGTATGTGAAGGACTGGCGCACCGGCCGGGGGCAGGTTATGCCCCGGTAGTGATCTGTCCTGCCCTGCTTAATTCTAAGCCGGAGGATTATCCTTTCCCCGTAAGAGAGTATCCGATGGGAGAAAACAGGATTGTAAATCTTCTCATACGTGCAAAGCATTTCAAGAAGATCCTTAAGGAGGAGAGACCGGATCTCATACATATAGAGATGCAGGAATCGCTTATCACCTACGGTTTTATCAGAAAAAGCTTCAGGGATATCCCCTATGTCTTTACGGAGAGGGGGCTGATGTTCGGGTACAGGAAAAGGAGCAGGTTTTTCATGGATCCGGCTCTCAGGGATTCCCGTATGATGATAACGACTACGGAGTTTAATAAAGGCCTGTGGACAGAAGGCTCCGATATCCGGCCGATAATGGTTATACCCAATACTATCTCCGATAAGTACTTCGGACAATATGATCCCTCAAAACGTCATGTTCCGGGACCTGCTGAGAAGCCCGTCATAGGGCTGGCCGGAAGGATATGCGTGGAGAAGGACTGGCCCTTCGCCTGTGACTTTATCGATGCGCTGGCGGAAGCCGGAATTGATTTCAAAGTGGCTATAGTACTTTCCACCTTTGAGAAGGGTGATGACGAACAGGTTGACATAATACTCCGCAGGATCAGGAAAGCGGTCGGTGAAGAAGATCTTGAATACCACCTGAACTATGACCAGGCTCAGATGTCTGAGTTTTACTACGGAGTGGATATCTTTCTTATGACGAGCTGCTTCGAATCCTTCGGAAAGGCCGCCGTGGAGGCGATGAGCAGGAAATGTGCCGTTGTATCCACTGCGGTGGGCGGACTGCCGGAGGTTGTCGGGCTTGAAGAAAACATTTACGAAAAAAAGGATATGAATAAAGGAGTGGAAGCTGTACGGAAGCTGGCCTCGGACCGTGAAAAGCTCTTATCCCAGCAGGAATACTTCTACAGACGCTATATGGACAATTACACCGAGGATAAATACATAGATGCTCATGTGAGGCTTTATGATGAGTTCACCTGAAAACGGCAGATCCAGGAAAAACGACTCACAGAATGCAAAGTCAGGACCTCTCAGCGGCTTTCTTTCGTTTTTTTACGGCAATTTTGTTGTCCTGATCCTGGGCTTTATCCAGACTCCTCTTCTCACGAGAATCCTTTCCACCGATGAATACGGCAAGACCGGCATGTTTGAGACTGCGGTCACTGTCATCTATATTTTTGCGATACTGGGCCTTGATCAGGCTTATATACGCTATTATTACGAAAAAAATATAGACAGGGGTGCACTGCTGAGAAGGTGTATCTCTCCCGCACTGATGATCGTGTCTGTCCTCTCTGTGGTTTACATAATGTTTTCAGGCCCTGCAAACCGGTTCCTGTTCGGTGCAACCGGAGCGGATGTGATCGCCCTGGTCATCATATACACCTTCATATCCGTTTTTGAGCGTTTTTTCTTCCTCGATGTGAGGATGCAGCAGAACGGAAGGCTCTATTCAAACATTAATATAATAGAGAAGGTTCTGTCCATTCTGACGATCATAGCGGCGTTTTACCTTATCGGGAACGATTTCCGCATAGGTCTTTACGCTCTGGTTGTTCCCTGGGGGACTACGACCGCGTTTCTTGTTATCAGATACTTCTGCCTCAGGGGGCATAGGACCGATATTGGACAGGAAAACGCCTATATTCCGTCCTACAGGGAGCTGATATCCTACGGTGTTCCCTTTATAACGGTCCTGCTTATGGAATGGGCGCTTTCCTCCTGTGACAAGATCGCCCTCAGGAGCTTTTCCAGCTTCGATGAGCTGGGGATCTACGAAGCCGCGATGAAGATCGTGATACTGCTGATAACCTTCAAGAATACCTTCATCGCCTACTGGTCCCCTGTGGCTATGGAGCGCTTTGAAAGCGGGATAAATGATGAAAATAAGGCCTTTTTCCGCCGTTCCTATGAGATGATAGTAATGCTCTGCATAGCCGGAGCCACAGCGCTCATACTGTTAAGAAAGGTCATAGTGCTGCTGCTGGGACCTGATTACCGCAGTGCCGAAGCGGTGATTCCGTTCCTGACCCTGATGCCGATATTCGCCATAATGTTCGAGGTGACCGTGCAGAGTATCAAATTTGCCAAAAAAGGGAAATACCTGAACGCGGCGAGCGTGGTTGCGCTGTTGGTTAACATAATCGGGAATCTGATCCTTGTACCGAGGTACGGAGGAATGGGAGCGGCCGTTACTACAGGGGCATCCTATATGATTTATTTCGTTATCGGCTCATATTTTTCTGAGAAATGCATAAATATAGGGTATAATTACAGGAAGACTGCGGTATACGCGATACTTATCACTGCATACTGTGCAGAAGCGTCATTTGTTAATAACATCCTGTATGATACGGTCTGCGGTATAATACTTGTTGTTATTATATGTGCGGCCGACTGGGACAAGCTTGTAAAACTATGGGATTATGCTAAAGGCTTTATTTTCAGAAAATAAGATAAGGATCTTTATAGCCGGCGCCGTGATACTGGCGGGGGTGAATATATACTGCTACAGGGCTCATTTTGAAGAGCATCTGAAGCTGAGGGATTATTCTGCTTCAGAGCAGCTGTTATATAATCCTTCCTTTGCGGAAGAAGGCTATGCTCCCGATGCCCTGATCAGGGAAGTCGTAAGAGGAAGGCGTGTGATCGTTCCGAGGGAGCTCAGACCCTATAATGAATATCCCTCATACGGACATATGCATGAGGAAGGCAATCCTTTCTCCAGTGAGTACTTCTGGGAGAATAATTACACCAAGTATTTTACCGAATATGCTTCGGAAGTCATCGTGGATACCTCTCTTCCGGATCTTTATGAGCTGGACGAAAGCCCTCTGCCGCAGGAGATACGGGATGAATTCGTCCTCCTGGGACCGGGGAATGATATGATGAGATATGTGTTTCTGGCGGATCATACGGACGAAGAGGTGGCAAACCAGTTTTATTACACATGGTATTATACTGTGGAATCCTATCATCCGGTGGAAGAGGAGCTCCAGATAAGGATATGTCCGCAGAGTGTTCAGGATGATGATGAGCTTGTGGCTCTGTGGGACAAGGGAGAGAATCTCTTCCTTATGGGTAAGACGTATTATGAGGAGAAGATTTCAGGGAAATACACCGGAGATACGGACAGCGGACAGACAGCGGAGGAGGGCAGATGAACGGGATCGCTTCACTTGTACAATCACTGTCATCCGGTTATCTTACAGCGCAGGCTTTGACGGTCATCCTGCTTTTTGCGCTGGGGCTCCTTTTTGTGACCGCCTCATGGCCGCTGGAAGCCGGTTCCCCGCTAGTTGACATAATCTGGATACCTCTTCTTGCCTTCCCTGCCGGGCTGGCACTGTTTTCCACGGCCGGATATCTGATGCTCTGTCTTGGGATCCCCTTTGGTTTACATACTATGATTACGGCACTTTCTGCCATAGCTGTTTTTGGGGTGGTTTTTCTACTGAAAAGCCACAAAATAGATTACATAAAACAGCGCAGGATATATGCTGTAATGATAGTGATATCAATAGCTGTGGCAACAGTATGCTCAGTTATGTCAACTATAAATATATTCGATGTCGTGCTGGATAATGACAGCTTTTTCTATTTCTCGACATTCCCTGAAGCGATAGT
>CACZRA010000042.1 GCA_902783395.1 uncultured Lachnospiraceae bacterium | reverse complement strand
CACGGTCTGGTACCATGAAATGAAAGTTCCGGATATCCGCTGGAGTTCTCTCCCGTGTAAAAATCACTGCGCCTTAATACCGGATGTTCCCTGCGGAAAGCTATCATCTTCCGGAAGAACTCATATACATCCTTATTTTCCTTAAGCCTGTTCCAGTCAAGCCACGAGATCGCATTATCCTGACAATAGGCATTATTGTTTCCGTACTGCGTGTTGGCGAATTCGTCACCGGACAGTATCATCGGTATCCCGCGGCTTAAAAGCAGAAGTCCGGCGGCATTTTTTATCTGTCTGTGACGTAAGGCGGATATCCCGGCATCATCCGTTTCTCCCTCGACTCCGCAGTTCCAGCTGTCATTGTCATTACTGCCGTCATTATTGTCCTCGCCGTTGGCCAGGTTATGCTTCTCGTTGTACGATACGAGATCGTACAGAGTGAATCCGTCATGGCACGTGATAAAATTAATGGAGGCTTCGGAAGATCTGTTGCCGTAAAGATCCGGAGAGCCCTTAAGTCTCCATATAAGCTCAGGACCGCACTCCGCGCTGCTCTTGACAAATTTTCTGAGACAGTCCCTGTACTTCCCGTTCCATTCGGCCCATCTCCCCCAGGAGGGGAAGCTGCCGACCTGATAGAGTCCGCCCGCATCCCACGCTTCGGCAATAAGCTTACATTTGCCGAGGACGGCATCATGCGCCAGTGTCTCAAGAAGCGGAGGACTGGTCATCGGGGCACCGTTCTCGTCTCTTGAGAGAATAGATGCAAGATCGAAACGGAAGCCGTCTATGTGATAATCGGACACCCAGTATCTTAATGCGTCCAGGATGCAGTTCCTCACAATGGCATTATTACAGTTCATCGTATTTCCGCATCCGCTGAAATTGTAGTAGTAGCCGTCCGGTGTGAGCAGATAGTAGGTCTTATTATCGATACCTCTGTATGAGATATACGGTCCCTGCTCATTTCCCTCCGCGGTGTGATTGAACACCACATCGAGCAATACTTCGATACCGGCCTTATGGAGCTGCTTTATAAGGTTTTTCAGCTCATCCGCAGCAAGTCCGAGCGGCGCCGAAGCGGCATAACCGGCCTTTGGTGCATAGAAACAGACCGTGGAATAGCCCCAGTAATTATAGAGTCTCTCTCCGTCGACCACCCTGCTGTTCTCAAATTCATCAAATTCGAATATGGGCAGAAGCTCGATACAGTTGATCCCGAGCTCCCTGAGATAGGGGATCTTATCCAGAAGCCCCGCAAAAGTCCCGTTGTACTTCACCCCGCTCGACTTATCCTTTGTAAAGCTCCTGACATGAGTCTCATAAATGATAAGGTCCTTCATCGGGATCTCCAAAGGCTTATCACCTTCCCAGTCGTAGTCCTCCTGTATGACACAGCCTCTGTGCTGGAAGGGATCGTCCCAGTCCGGCTCCTCGCCCCAGACATTCCTGCCGCTTACAAGTCTGGCATAGGGCTCGAGAAGTATCTTTTCCCGGTTGAATCTGTAACCGTTTTCCGGATCATAAGGGCCGTCCATGCAGTAACCATACTCAAAGTCCTCAACATCGAGTCCGTAGACTATCATTGAGAAAACGTTGCCGATCCTGAACTCATCCGGAAAAGGGATCCTTGCGAAGGGTTCCTTTGCGCCGTGATGAAACAGCACGAGCTCGCAGGATGTCGCATCCTTCGAAAAGACAGAGAAATTGATCCCCGAATTCCCAACTATACTCGCACCGAAGGGCTGCACGCGGCCGCAACGGTACTTTATCCCATTCAGTTCATGAGTAGGACACTCATC
The DNA here is from genome assembly GCA_902783395.1 of uncultured Lachnospiraceae bacterium. Classification (GTDB taxonomy): domain Bacteria; phylum Bacillota; class Clostridia; order Lachnospirales; family Lachnospiraceae; genus NK4A144. Next base: position 784 of record CACZRA010000042.1, on the reverse strand, counting down.
TATTCTTATCATATCTTATACCGGCTTAAGCGTGACCTTGATCTTGGGTGCATCATTTGTCGCGGGGATGGTCACCGTGAGCGCATCAGCGTCAAACTTATCCCATGGGGTGCCGTTAACCGTTACCGAATCTATCTTGACGGATCCCTTGGGAAGGATGTCAGGCGATACATGTAAAATATCATCCCTGAACGCTCCGGGCTCGGGCTTGAAATAAAGGTCAAGCGGCTTCTTTGTTGCCAGCAGGTTGATATATACTGCCGAAAGATAGCAAAGCTCTACCGAATGGTATGCGCTCATGGAATGTGAGCCTTTCATCCTCTCCGTACCGAGCAGATAGGGAAGACCGTTATTTAAGACATTGAAATAAACGGCTCCGTCATCATGATCCAGGAAGAATGTATTATAGAATGCAGCCGATTCTCTCGCATACTTCAGATACTCATCCTTGCCGAGTATCCCGTAGAGGATCTGGTAAGCAAGTATGCCCTGCTCCTGCTGCCACCATGCTTTTCTGTCATGCCATGCGAAGCGGTGGAAGTCCTCACCGTCAAACTTTTTACGCTCCATAACGTCGTACCAGCCGAACCTCTGGATATCCATTCCGACTTCGGGTATCTTCGCAGCTATCGTCTCGGCAAACTTTACATACTCTTCCTCTGCTGCGTAGCTGTTTATCCTCATAAGGTTCCAGGCGATCTTTAAGTTATGTCCGACAACGCCTCTGTTCTGCTGCCAGCCCCAGTTATAATCATGGGACCAGTCATCATTGAACTTCTCCTGT
>CACZRA010000041.1 GCA_902783395.1 uncultured Lachnospiraceae bacterium | reverse complement strand
TCTTAAGCTCATAGGCAACCGAAGCATAATGCCCCCTTTCAGCATTCTTAAGATAGGAATAAGCCTGTCTGAAGGCATCCCTTCCGTAAAAATCATCAGCGTTTATAACGGCAAACGGCTCATCTATCAGTTCTTTTGCAGACAGAACGGCATGAGCTGTTCCCCACGGTTTTTCCCTTCCCTCAGGTACGGAAAAGCCCTCAGGTATGCCTTCAAGATCCTGAAAAGCATACTCAATCCTGATATGGCCTTCAAGCTTATCTCCCAGCTCTTTTCGGAAAACATCGAGATTTTCATGCTTTATTACAAATACAACCTTGTTAAAGCCTGCCTGTATGGCATCATATATGGAAAAATCCAGAATCTTGTCACCCTCTTCATCCACATGATCTATCTGCTTCATACCGCCGTAACGGCTTCCCATGCCGGCAGCCATAATAAGCAGTGTCATATTTTCCGTCATCTCAGAATAAACTCCTTTCCTTTATCTGGATCTCGATATTCTTCTCCTCACAGATCCTTGACAGCTCCCGGCTTACTCCCGAATCAAGACTTGCCATCTCCCCGAAATGGACCTTCCTGGGGTGAACACCTGACAGGATCTTCCCGATATCAGAGCTCATCCTGTCATATTTCCACAATCTCCATTCAAACTCCGCTGCGGTATCTGTGCTCTTTGTCATCATTGACAGGACATTACCCACCGTACCTCCGAGCTCTTCATGCTCCTCATCGTCGTAGATCACGGGAAGAAGGACCAGATCATTTTTCTCGGCAAACTTCTGCATATCCTCAAAATTATACTCCAGACAGATGCCGGCATTCTGATCCGCATATTTATACCACATGGCCTCGCTTTTCAGATCATCGGTAAAGCAGGAAAGATAACTTCGGAATCTCATGACGACATCCCCGGCACCTTCAAAGCGCACAGCCCTGCAGAAATAGATATTTCCATTACGAATAAGCTCCACCTCAGCATCGTCCAGCGGACGATAACGATAGAGCTTTCCACCGTTTTTCCTGATAATAAGCTCACTCATCTTTTCCTGCGCTTCGCGGTGCTTATCCCTCAGGAAATCAGAAAAGATTGCTTTACGCAAAAAGAACTCCCAGTCCTCCAAAACCTTCTCCAAAAATCAGATCTAAGGCGTTCAGATACTCTTATACTTTGCTTCTACAAGATCTGCTACCTCATCCACGCCCCATGAATCAGCCGGAGCCTTAGCACAGGTCTCAAACACCGGCGCTTCGTTAAGCGCCCTCAGTCCCCTTGTAAAATACTCCGTGTCAAACCCCACGGCTTCCTTAAGATCGCATTTTGTCAGTACTACCACGTCCACATACGAATACATCGGTATGTATTTATACGGCTTATCATCTCCCTCCGGGACCGAAGCCGTGATGATCCTGAGTCCTTCTCCCAGATCAAATTCCGCAGGACAGATCAGATTTCCCACATTCTCAATAAATACGACTCCATCCCTGAATCCAAGTCTGTCGTAGCCCTGTCTTATGACATTTGCATCTATATGACATTCCCCCTCGGTATTTATCTGCAGTGATCTGTAACCTGCGTTTGCAAACTCTTCCGTATCTATCGTAGAATACAGATCCCCCTCTATCACCGCAGAACGTATACCGCGAGCCTTCAGCTTATCACAGAGCGCCATCAGAAATGATGTCTTTCCGGCACCGGGCGCTCCCATTATATTTACAGCCAATACATTATCGGCTGCGAATTTTTCCCGGTTTTCCTCAGCGTATGTTTCATTAAGTCCTTTTATTTCTTTCATTATGACTACATCAGGCATGGCGTTTTCCTTATAATGCTATAAAAAGCTTTACTGATCTTGGATATAACTTTATTACCCCGTTCACCTCCGGAGGATCCTTATATACCGGCTCCTTTTCAAAGGTATCCACGGTCATATGCCAGTGCATCCCCATAGGAAGCACGGGAAGTGTTATATCCACTTCACCCCAGTAAGTATTTACCGCTATATAGACTATATCGTCGGGCTTGCTCCTGTCATAGGAGCCCGTGAACATGACCCCCATATAATGACTGTCCTCGGCATAATCCGGAGTCCAGGGTGATGCCCCGTGACAGGATATCTCCGGAAATCCGGTTTTCGACGGCTCAAGACGCTTTCTTATCGCAGGGTGGTCTTTTCTGAACCTTATCATATACTTAAAAAACTGGAACAGCTTTTTATTAGTCTTAAGGTCATCCCAGTTGAGCCAGGAAATATTATTGTCCTGACAGTAAGCATTATTATTGCCTCCCTGTGAATTACCAAATTCATCTCCCATGAAAAACATGGGAGCACCGCGGCTTACCATAAGACATGCAAACGCATTCTTTATCATCCGGTCTCTCAGACACTGGACCTCTTTGTCCGTGGTCTCTCCCTCATGTCCGCAGTTCCAGGAGAGATTGTGGTCATCACCGTCCGTTCCGCCCCAGTCATTGTCCTCATTATGCTTCTCGTTATAGGAATAAAGATCATGAAGCGTGAATCCGTCATGGCAGTCAAGGAAATTGACCGAGGCGGTAAAACCTCTCACCTCGGGATCATAGAGATCCGGCGACCCCGTAATCCTTCTGGCAGCTGCTTCTGCCTTTCCGTTATCACCTTTCAGGAATGCCCTCATGTCATCTCTGTATCTTCCGTTCCACTCCATCCACCGGTTCCATGAAGGGAAAGAACCCACCTGGTACATTCCCCCCGCATCCCAGGCTTCCGCTATGAGCTTGACCGTCCCGAGTATCGGATCAAAAGCAAGCTCCTGCAAAAGAGGCGGTTTGCTCATTGGTGATCCGTCTTCGTTCCGGCCGAGTATGGTCGCAAGATCGAACCTGAAGCCGTCCACCCTGTAATTTGTGACCCAGTATCTTAAGCATTCGGTTATCATCTGCTGTACGATAGGATGATTGCAGTTAAGCGTATTGCCGCATCCCGAAAAATTATAATAATAGCCTTCGGGTGTGAGCATGTAATATATGTTATTGTCTATTCCCTTGAAAGAAAAACACGGTCCCTGCTCGTTTCCTTCCGCAGTATGGTTGAAAACGACGTCAAGAAATACCTCTATTCCGTTCTCGTGCAAAGACCTTATCATGGATTTCAGCTCATCGCCTTCATGATTGTGCTCTCTTGTGGAGGCATAGCTTGTATTGGGCGCAAAGAAGCAGACCGTATTGTATCCCCAGTAATCCATGAGATCCCTGCCGTAAAAATCCCGTCTGGAAAGCATCTCGTCAAATTCAAAAATTGGCATAAGCTCCACTGCCGTAACACCCAGATCCTTAAGGTAGGGAATCTTCTCCCTTATGGCATCAAAGGTACCGGGATGCTTCACTCCGCTGGAACGGTCCCTTGTAAACCCCCTTACATGCATCTCATATATGATGAGATCCTCCGTGGGGGTGAGTATCTGCTTGCTGTTGCTCCAGTCAAAATTATCCCTTACGACACGCGCATGATATACGTAATCCGTGGGGGTTCCCCAGTCAGCCTGCCCTGTAACCGCTCTTGCATACGGATCCAGCAGGATCTTGGTCTTATCAAATATCAGCCCCTTTGACGGATCGTTTGGTCCGTCTATCCTGTACGCATATTCAATATCCTCTATGTCGAGATCAAAAACTATCATCGAATATACGTTGCCTATTTTATAATCTTCAGGAAAAGGTATCACTCCGAAGGGTTCCTTTTCCTCGGAATGAAAAAGAAGAAGCTCTACCGATGTCGCCTGATGAGAATGTATCGTAAAATTGACACCGGTAGGGATGGCGGTCGCTCCGTTCAGACTGTAAAGACCGGGGCGGACCTCAAAATCATTGATGATATCAAGGGGCTCCATGTGGATATCCACATACCTGAATTTATTGCTGCTCATTCTCCCTCCTGTCGGAATATTCGGGATTTGAAACACTGTCCTTCCTGCCCCGCACTACAGCTCCCATTCCGTCGTAAGGAGCAGCTGGCAGCTGAACCTGTGGCTTATGATCAGTACTGGCAGGAGTATCATCATTGATCTCGACCTCAAATGAATGCCCGGTTTCTTTATCCTTTACGCCCTTCATGGCTATTCGTTCCCTGCCTGCCCCGGATGTCTCTTCCTCGCTCAGCCCTTTTTCTTTGCGGTAGATCTCCATGAATTCCTTACCTGTGATCGTTTCCTTTTCGATCAGAAACCGGGCCAGCTTATCGAGCAGGGCTCTGTTTTCTTTAAGTAAAGACTTGGCTTCCTTATATGCCTCCTTAAGGATCTTCATTACTTCTTCATCCACGGCGGCAGCAGTCTCATCGGAGCAGTTCATAACTGTCCTGCCCTCCAGATACTGATCCTGTATTGTCTCAAGCCCCATCAGTCCGAACTTCTTGCTCATTCCGTACTGGGTAACCATTGCCCTTGCGGTCTTTGTGGCTTTTTCTATATCGTTTGCGGCACCGGTCGTAACTGTATCAAATACTATCTCCTCCGCGGCCCGTCCGCCCAGGGTTTCTACAAGCAGAGCATGAAGCTCAGCCTGTGTATTCAGGTATTTCTCCTCCTCGGGAACGTTCATTACATAACCTAAAGCTCCCATTGTACGGGGAACAATTGTTATCTTCTGTACCGGCTCGGAATTTTTCTGCAGAGCGGAGACCAGAGCATGCCCTATCTCATGATAAGATACGATCCTTCGCTCCTCCTTGCTCATGATCCGGTCTTTCTTTTCCTTTCCGACCAAAACCACCTCTACGGAATCCATAAGATCCTTCTGATTCACGTACTGACGTCCGGCCTTTACTGCATTTATCGCAGCCTCATTTACCATATTCGCAAGGTCGGATCCCACTGCGCCGGAAGTGGCGAGTGCCACTGCTTCAAAGTCAACTGTCTCGTCAAGCTTCACGTCCTTCGCATGAACTCTGAGTGTGTCGATACGCCCCTTAAGATCAGGCTTATCTACTATCACTCTCCGGTCAAATCTTCCCGGGCGAAGCAGTGCCTTATCAAGAGTCTCAGGCCTGTTAGTTGCTCCTATCACAAGGATACCCTTTGATGAATCAAAACCGTCCATCTCCGAAAGCAGCTGGTTCAGCGTCTGCTCTCTCTCGTCATTACCGCCCCCGTATCTTGAATCACGGCTCTTTCCTATCGCATCTATCTCGTCTATGAATATGATGCACGGAGCGTTTTTTTCCGCATCGCTGAAAAGATCCCTTACCCTCGAAGCTCCGACTCCCACGAACATTTCAACAAAATCTGATCCTGCCAGGGAATAGAAGGGCACATGCGCTTCCCCCGCAACGGCCTTTGCGAGAAGTGTCTTTCCTGTTCCGGGAGGACCTACAAGCAGAGCTCCCTTGGGAAGCCTCGCTCCTATATGTACATATTTCTGAGGATTATGCAGGAAATCGACCATCTCCTGCAGACTTTCTTTTGCCTCCTCCTGTCCAGCCACATCCTTGAAGGAAACTCCCGTGTCCTTAGTGACATAAGCCTTGGAAGCACTTTTCCCGACTCCGAGTATGCCTCCTCCGGAGCTTCCCATGCGTCTCATGAATAATGTGAGCAGTCCCCATACGAGTACCAGGGGCAGTACAAAATTGATAATGGTGGATATGATCCAGCTGGATCTGTCCGGTATCTTATGGGAATACTCTATTCCCGCTTTCTCAAGGCGCGAAACAAGATCGGGATCTTCCACGATACCCGTGTAATAGGTCATCAGAATAGACGCCTTTCCGTCTTCGGATTTAGGCGTGATATTGATCTGGTCTTCCGTGATCTCTACTTCCGCGACCTGATCTTCATCCAGCATCTCAAGGAACTGGCTGTAGGTTATCTCCTGATTCGTGGACTTGGAAACGACCCTCGTCATGAAGCTCATTCCGAGAAGCGTGATAAGCGTGGCTATGATCAGTATGTAGATCGTCTGCCTGTTTCTGGGATCCCTGCCGCCGTTGTTTCCGCCTCCGTTTCCCCTGTTGTAGCCGTTGCCCTGATCTCCGCCTCCGGGGCCTCCCCCGTAGCCGTTATAATTGTTGTAGTTATTGTTTTCATCCATAACATTACTATTATAAAGGTCAGCGGTCGGTTTTACAAACAAAAAATCAGAACAGCGGCCCGCTGCCCGTTTCCCTGTCTTCAAAAGGTCCGTACATAGGATTTACACCCCTGTGGTTTCCGAAATAATCTTCATTAAACACGATCTCTGTCCCATCGGGGCTTTCAAATCTCTGTTCCGGCTCAAAAGCCTCTCCCAGAGTTGCGGATGATATTACCATGGCACTGCTTTCCGGCAGATATTCGAAAAGATCGGTATCCAGTACCGGCTTTCCGTCCTTTTCCGCTATTTTTAACCTGACCTTATGCTCATCATCCGTATAAGCGTCCTTCTCCGAGCTGCAGGACTTTGCTCCGTTAAAGTACAGATTCCCCGATGAGGTTACCGGGAGCTTATCGTAATATTTATCTCTGTTCTTTTCGTCATCAGGCGTCCAGGGGCCGAATTTTTCAAGATATTCGCCCGTTGTGGGATATCCCTCGTAAACAAGGGTTCCGCATATGAAATTATACTCCTTTTCCGTACCATGCTTTTTCACATATCCGGTATAATCGCTCCGTATATCCTGCTGCACAAAGATATTATTGTAAAACCTCATATCTCCGTGAAGGATCGTCATGAAGCCCGCCACCTCCGTACGATGGGGCATATGATACGGTGTATAACGCGGAGTGGGAAGCTGCTTCCCCCCATTATCAACTCCGGCTCCCACCCAGGTGAAGGAACCCGCGATCAGATTATGTACAAAGGCCATCCCCTGTGTACTTATCCTGCACGAGCACGGGGAAAGAAGCAGATTGTTATCAATAAGCGTGGGTCCATGGGATACTTCGATGAATATATCCTCACCCAGCCCCAGCATGGGCGTGATATCACACCATTCGGGAGGAGTATTGTCATGGAACAGATTCTGCGTCACTCTCGTTCCCTGAGCCTGCCAGTCCAGCCAGAGTCCTCTGGTACAATGGTGGATATGATTTCTCCGGTAGATCACATCAATGGCGGCGTGCATTTTGATCCCGCCGATCTCCGCTCCTGCAAGATCCTGCTTATTATTGATATGGTGGATATGATTATCCTCTATCACGGAAAACACTCCCCCAAGATGACCAACTATACCTGTCTGTCCGCAGTCATGAATATGGCAGCGTCTGACGATATGCGAGCCGATCCTTTCTTTTGTCCATCCCTCATCCTGAGCCTGCATTATATTGTCACGCTCGGTCTGGGTTCCGTCCTTGGTGTATTTCGTGGTCCACTTATTATTATTTTCCGGCTGCAGATACTTTCCCAGTGTTATACCCGAACATCTGGAATCGCTTATCTCGCAATCCTCTATTATCCAGCCCTTTGACCAGTGAGGGCCTATCATCCCGTCCTGATAGGCGGTAGGCGGAGCCCACTGTGTAGCTGCCTGCTTTACCGTAAAACCTGACAGGGTTATGTACCCTACACCTTCCTTTGAGGGGTAGAAGCAGTTGCGCCTGACATTTATCTCGACATTCTCCCTGTTTGGATCTTTACCTCCGAAATCAGCGTATATAAGGGTGTGATCCCCGTCCTGTTCCGTATACCATTTGAGCTTTGTGAACTCATCCTTTTCCCAGGACTGTCTGTACGGTTTAGGCTCCAGTACGTCCTCAAGCTTCATGACTTCATACATGGCCTTTCCGTTTAAATATACCTCTCCCGTATGTACGGGGCGCGCCGCGAAGTACCAGTCCCCTGCAACCTCTGTTGTATATGGGTTGTAATCCCCGAAGATGCCGTTACCTATACGGGATACCCAGGTATCTCCCTCATGTTTTTTCCAGTTTTTTACAGGCTCCGCTCCGGTAATGACTGCGGCAAGCGGCTTTTCGGATCTGTAGATTATCCTTTTATCCGGAAGCCCGGCATTATATGGATCAACGTATTCCCTGTATATTCCCGGTGCTACCGTCACTTCATCTCCCGGCAGGGCTAGTCTTGCCGCTTCACTTATTGTCTTAAAAGGACGCTCTTTTGTTCCGTCTCCGCTTCGCCGGACACCGGCCGATACATGATATTCCATATGTCAGATCCTCCATACATAAAAAGGGGTGCCTGCATCATATCGGATAAACGATACGGATGCAGGCATAAAAAAGAAAAAGAATTGCAGCTACCTTTGTTCATACGGACGGATAGTCTCTATCGTTCCGTCCTTATCTATATTCAGCTTCGTATACTTTACGCATCTTTCATGAGTTATCCCGCCCGAAAGCTCGCAGTCATGATAAAAGATATACCATTCTCCCTCTATCTCCACTATTGAATGATGCGTGGTCCATCCAAGCACCGGTTCCATCAGCCGTCCCTTGTATCTGAAGGGACCGCCGGGACTGTCCGACTCCGCATAGCACAGATAATGAGTACTCCCGGTGGAATAAGACAGATAATACTTTCCGCCATATTTATGCATCCACGGACCTTCAAAATATCGTCTGTCCTCATCCTTCGCCTTGAGGGGCTGCCCGTTTTCATCCGTTATCAAAAGATGCCTTGGTTCGGAAATGAAAGCCGTCATATCATCCGAAAATTCCGCGAACATCGGCCCAATGGCAGGATCATCACCCGCAGGCCTCGGCTCCGCAGGATTAAAAGAGCCTGACTGCCACATCTCAAGCTGGCCTCCCCACAGACCGCCGTAATAGCAGTATGTCCTGCCATCTTCATCCACAAACACCGCAGGATCTATGCTGTAGCTTCCCTTTATATAATCCTTCTGCGGTTTGAAAGGACCTGTCGGAGAATCCGATTCCGCTACTCCTATCCTGAATATATCGTCCTTGTCCTTTGCGGGAAAAATAAGATAATACTTTCCGTTTTTGCAGATGGCATCGGGTGCCCACATCTGCCTTGAAACCCACGGCACGTCATGCTGCGACAGAGCCATCCCATTGTCTACACACTCGGAATCCAGACTGTCCATTGACAGGATATGATAATCCTCCATGATATACTGTTCCCCGTCGTCATCATCCGGAACATCATGTTCAACGTCATGGGACGGATAGATATATATCTTTCCGTTAAAGACATGTGCCGAGGGATCGGCTGTATAGATCGATGTTATCAGGGGTTTTCTTTCATTTGGTCTCATTACTTATTACACTCCCATGTTTCACACCTGTGCGGATTTGCACATTTCCAGGTTTTATATGATAATTATAATTTGGTTAATTTTATCCTGATACCAAATTACACCGAGGTGACATTATGGCTAAACAATCCGTACCGCCTGCAAAATATGACCAGCCTATAAGGGACTATGTCGGACGAACGCTTCTTAACGAGAAAGAGATCGTTGACTTTGTTCCGCAGTCTCATCTGCGCATCTGGTACAATACCCAGACAGAGGGCTACACCACTCATCACCACAGCGCGGCTGAAATAATCCTTTGCGTGGAAAATTTCTATCAGGTCGCCCTGGGCAGTACGATCTACAACCTCAGCCCGGGCGATATCCTTTTCATCCCTCCGGACACGCTCCATTCCATAAACGGAGGGGAGGGTATACGTTTCATTTTTCTTATCGACCTGCAGCCACTGCATGACTTTATCGACTTCAATATAATCGAGACCGTTACAATGCATCCTCTGCTGCTGTCGGAAAAAAATCCCCCTATCCTTTACGACAAGGTCAGACAGCATCTAACGGATATCACCGATATATACTTCCGCTCACAGAGCATGTGGGAAATGCTTATTTTCTCACGTCTCCTTCAGATGTATGCCGACATAGGAAGGTATAACTTCAGCCGCAGAGAACCTTATCCGGAAGACGAGCATTCTCTCATGTATTATGAGAAATTCGCTAATCTTCTCAAATATACCGATTCCCATCTTAATGAGGAACTGTCTCTTGACTGGGCGGCAAACTATACCGGTTTTTCCAAGTATCATTTCCTTCGTCTTTTCAAGGAATATACCGGTATGACCTATTATGATCATCTTTCCCACAAGCGGATACAGGCTGCACAGAAACTACTCTCTTCAACTGAAAGCGTGACTAATATCGCCGTCCGTACCGGGTTCAATAATCTGACCTCCTTCAGCCGGAGCTTCAAGAAGCTTACCGGCATGTCACCGTCCCAGTACAGGAACCGCAAGGAAGAGCTGGATCATCACGGCATGAGCAGTAATATCATTCCTCTTCCCGCGGCAAATTCCGTACCGTAAATTCCTTATCCCTTTACGCTTCCAAGCGCCACGCCTGCGATAATATACTTTGACAGCAGCAGGTATACAACGATCAGCGGCAGTGCCGTAAGGGTAAGTCCCATATATATGGAACCGTATTCTGTTTTATATATGTCTCCGCGCAGCAATGATATCATTATCGGCAGAGTATATTTCTTCTGATCCGTAAGCAGGATCAAAGGAGTGAACAGATTGTTCCAGCTTGAAACAAAGCTGAAAATGGCCTGTGTCGCGATAGCCGGCTTCATGATAGGCAGCGCGATCTGATTGAAAATGAAAAACTCCTTCGCTCCGTCTATCCTTGCCGACTGCACGATCTCAAGCGATAAAGCCGGTTTCATGTACTGTCTCATAAAGAAAACCATGGACGGGGAAGCAATGGCCGGCAATATCAGCATTGACAGATGATTTGTCATATGTATCTTGTATACCATCTGATAAAATCCGATCATCGTTATCTGGGCCGGTATCATCATTATGGCCATTATGAAGCTGAAGAATGCGTTTTTAAGCTTCCATTCATATACTACAAGAGCATAGGCCGTCATAGTTGAGAAATACGTTGCCAGTACAGTGGCTCCTACCGATACTATAAGTGAATTCAGAAATCCGACTGCCGGGTTGAAGCTCTTTCCCAGAAGTATTTTCAGGTTACTGCTGAAGTATTTCGAGGGGATGAACGACACTGCATGCTGCTGTATCTCAGTCGTCGATCTCGTCGAGTTTACGATCATTATCACAAAGGGCATCAGGCTTAATATCGCCAGGAAAACACAGAGTATGAAGATGATCGTCTTTTTTAAGGTCTGACTCTTACCCATTTTTTGCCTCCTTCATCTTTTTACGCTGTGCCTTTATCTGCTGCTTCTCGATCCTTCTCAGCTCCGCCTCATCTCTGTCACGAAGCACATAGAAGAGCAGGGCGGAGACAGCTACTATTATCACAAACATGATCATGCTTGTTGCCGCAGCTCTGTTGTACAGATAACCGCCGCTGAAAGCCTGATTATAGATGAAGACTCCGACTGTAAGAGTTGCGCTGTCGGGACCTCCCATAAGGAAGAGTCTCGGTATATCAAACATGTTCAGTCCGCCGATAAGACTTGTTACCAGCGTGAACAGGAGGATTGTCTTAATATTAGGTATTGTCACAAACCAGAATTTCTGCCATCCGTTTGCACCATCGACCTCCGCAGCCTCATATATCTCAGGGCTGATACCCAATATTCCCGATATAAGGATAATCATAGTGTACCCATACCACATCCAGGTCTGGATAAAAATGACGATATCCTGGGCTATATCTTTTTTCACAAGGAAATTATACGGCTCCTTCAAAAAGCCGAACCTTATGAGAAGGTCGTTCACAGGTCCCATGGGATATCCGAATAGCGAATAAAACAGGATCGCCACGGTAGCAGCCGTGATTATGTTCGGCATATAGAAGAGAACCTTAAAAGCCCCTTCTCCCGGGATCTTAAATCTGTTGTCGGTAAACCAGGCCGCCAGAACAAGCGCCAGCGCCAGCTGCGGTATAAAGTTGCATATCCAGAGCTTTAAGGTGTTACCGAACGCTGTGTGAAATGTAGGACTTGAAAGGATGGCTTTGTAATTTGCAAAAGGATCAGACAAAAAGTGGATCGTCGTATTTCCTATTCCTTTCAGATCCGTAAATCCGATAATCGCCGTATATAAGGTCGGATAAAGCGAAAATATGAGAAACGCCAGCAGGAACGGCAGACTGAAAAAATAGCCGAATCTTGCGTAGCTGAATGTATTTTTCTTTTTCATGCATACCCCCGTTTTTGTATGAGACCTGTGTCTCATCGCATGTTCATGGTATTTGTCCTGACAGAACGGGGCGGGCCGGGCCCGCCCCTCATTATTGCAGTAATTATACTTTGATCAATATCCTTTAGGGCGCATCTATGCCAAGCTCGTCAGATACTCTCTGCTTGAAGCCCTTTATAGCGTCCTCCCTGCTCTTCTCGCCCGCTGCATATGCACGGACCTGATCTCTCCATATAAGGTTGATGGACTCATCATACTGAGTGAGGTTCTTGCCGTTTGCATAGTCGTTTGCGGGAACGAAATAATCAAACATATTCTGTCCGCCGAGGAACTCAAGTGATCCGTCTGACTTCTCCATAACCGCACCTGATGCAACCGAATCCTTCGTGCCGCCCTCTCCGTTAAGAGTGCCGTTTGCCCACTTATACTGAAGACCGTCATCGGTAGAATCAAGAGTGATCCACTGGATGATATCCTTTACAGCCGAAACCTTGTCTGCATCCATGTTCTTGTTTGCAAGAAGCCATGTGCCGCCCCAGAAGAAGCCTATAGGAGAATCGCAGATAGCCCAGTCACCGTATGTG
>CACZRA010000040.1 GCA_902783395.1 uncultured Lachnospiraceae bacterium | reverse complement strand
CGAAGTGTTTCCGCAGCTCATGGCGTGTCATATCCTTAGTATTTATTCCGTCCACTGTGATCTCGCCGCCGCCTATCTCATAGAACCGCATCAGCAGGTTGATGAGCGTCGTCTTACCGGCTCCGGTAGGTCCGACGATGGCGATCTTCTGTCCGGGCTTTACCTCAAAGCTTACGTCGGTCATCAGAAGATTATCCGGATTATAGCCAAACTGTACATGCCTGAATTCCACTGTCCCGTCACAGGCCGTCGGAACCTTACCCGCCTCGGGATCCGGTATCTCCTCCTCAGCGTCTATAAGTTCGAATATCCTCTCTCCCGCAGCCATGGCGGAGGAAAGCTGGCTGGACATCTGAGCGAAGGTGGTAAAGGGCTGCTGGAAGGTCTTGGTATACTGCAGTGCGGACTGTACAAAACCGATGGACAGGACTCCTTTAAGCGCCAGCAGGCAGCCTACCAGGCCTGAAACACCATAGCCTATATTGTTGACCATCAGCGTCAAAGGCATGACCGAACCGGAGCATTTCTCCGCGGCTTCCGCCTTCTCCTGAAGTCCCTCATTTATCTCATCGAACTGAACCTTTGCCTTTTCCTGGTAATTAAAGCAGGAAACCACGTTCTGCCCGTCAAACATCTCCTCGACGTAGCCGTTTACTCTTCCCAAAAGAGACTGCTGATCCGAGAAGTTCTTTCCTCCTCTTTTCATCACCGGTCCCGAGCAGAGCCAGGTAGCCGGGATAAGCGCTACAGCGACCAGAGTCAGCCAGCCGTTTATACTAAGCAGCATCAACAGTACGCCCAACAGCGTGATGACAGCGGAGATACACAGGTAGAGATTCTTTCCGAGCAGGGTGTTTATGGCATCCACGTCGTTGGTGACTACGGAGAGGATCTCACCGTTTGTGCGGGTATCATAATAATTCAGCTGCATCCTGTGCATCTTTTTATCTATGTCGCTTCGGATATCCCTTACCATATTCGCGGCGATCCTCGCCAGCAGGCGGTTTCCTATCGTGTTAAAGATGAATGCGAGCGCATATAACAGGACCAGGACCACGATGATCCAGACAATGGACTGTACCTTGCCGACAGGCATCATGGGTCCCTGTACCCATACGGAAGCAGGATCCACCGTGCCGTCGGCATTTTTCGTCACAAACCAGAGCTTATCCATAATGCCGGCATACAGTATGGTGGTAACGTCTCCTAAAAGTCTCGGTGCTATGACGGTAAAAAGAGTTCCTGTGATCGTGGCAACGACTGCGAATATAAACCTGCCTTTATAGCCCTTAACGTAAGAAAACAGGCGCTTAAGCACTTTCGAGTTCATGCTGCACTTCCTCCTTTCCCAACTGTATCTCGGCGATCTCCCGGTAAAGCTTGCAGGAACGTAAAAGCTCCTTGTGGGTTCCGACCCCCGTGATCTCTCCGTCTTCAAGGACCAGGATGCGGGTGGCATCCATGATAGTGTTCACACGCTGTGCGACTACTATCATCGTGGCATCCTTCATATTTTCTTTTATATTCTGCCTGAGCGTCTTATCGGTCTTCATGTCAAGCGCGGAGAAGCTGTCATCAAATATATACACCTCCGCCTTTTTCATGATCGCTCTGGCTATGGCAAGACGCTGTCTCTGCCCGCCGGAGAAATTGGTTCCGCCCTGGGCGACAGGGGAATGATATACGCCGTCCTTCTTCTGTACGAATTCGGCCGCGCAGGCGATCTCCGTCGCCTCCTTCCATTCCGCTTCCCCTCCGTTTTCATTGCCGAAATTCAGATTATCGGCGATATCACCGGAGAAGAGGACATTTTTCTGCGGAACGTAACCCACCAGATCCCTCAGCTCATCCAGTTTATAATTCTTGACATTTACTCCGTCCACCAGCACTTCGCCGAAGGTCGTGTCATACAGCCTCGGGATCAGCTTTACGATGCTTGACTTGCCGCAGCCGGTCCTTCCTATGATGGCTGTAGTCTCGCCGGGCTTTGATACAAAGCTGATCCCTTTGAGTACCGGTGCGTCAGCTCCCGGATAGGAAAAGGTCACATCACGAAACTCGATCGTGCCGTGCGAGGTTTTTTCGGGTGTCTCAGTCCTGGAATCCGTTATGGATATCTCGGTATCCAGCACATCTCCGATACGCTTCATGCAGGCATATGCATCAGGGAACATGCTGACGACCGAGGCGAACAGCATGATGGATATCAGGATGATATTGATATACTGGACAACGGCCACCAGTGCGCTCACGTCCAGGGTGTCATGTACCACCATATAGGACCCCACCAGCATCGCCCCCACCGAGGTAAGTCCGAAAAGCAGATTGACCACCGGCAGCAGCATTCCGGAAATGGCGAAGGACTTGCGGGAAATGTCGGCGGTCTCCGTATTTTCTTTATCGAAACGGTCTATCTCATACTCCTGCTTGTTGAAAGCCCGGATCACGCGGACGCCCTCCAGGGCCTCCAGGAAGAGCCGGTTTATGGTATCGATCTTATCTCTGAGTTTCACTGAGTAACGGCTTGCTCCGGTAAGGATAGCAGCGACCACTATAATCAGGATGGGTATCGCTATGGCAAGCACGACCGCAAGCTTACCGGTCGTCGCAACGGAGAGCACCAGTCCTATGACTGCCATCATCGGAGCCAGAAGCCCTAAACGGAAAAGCATTACCAGGAAGCTCTGGATCATGGTCACATCGGTAGTAGTCCTTGTGATAAGGGACGAGCTGCCGAATTTATCTACCTCGGTGGAGGAAAAATCCTGAACCTTGTAGAAGATCTCCTTTCGAAGATCTGCCGAAAACCGGGTCGTAAGCTTGGCCACGAGATTCGTGGAAACGATGTTTGTGATACATGCCACGATGGACAGAATGATGATTGCCACCGCAAGAATGATGATCGTCTTTTCCTTATTATCGCTTACACAATCGATCATCATACTTACCATTGTCGGAGCCAGTAGCTGCGCAATGGATGCGAGCAGGGCAAACACCACCGTGATGACCACCTGCCCGGTGTTGAATTTGATCCTGGAAAAAATAGCTGTCATGATCAGTTTTCTCCTTAATGAAACATAGTTATCTGACTGGTTCTATCCATTATATCAAATAAAGTGATCATGACAACATGAGATACAAACGCCAAAAGCCTAAATGGCGTTTGAACTTGTTAAAAAAGCCATTTGACGTGTCTGTGGGGGGGCATATATAATCGTAGCACAGTTGTTCATACTCTTTATTTGCAGTAAACAGCAAACGTCTTTTCGTTTATTATGCAATATCCGAATGTCGTGATGATCGTCAGAAAGAGGGGAACAGATGTTAAATATAAAACAGTGTTTCGCAAACGCCAGCAGGAATATTTAATTGAAAGGAGAACAGTGATTTGAAAAAAAGGTTGCAAAGAATTGTGGCGATCCTTCTGTCCGTATGCCTTGTGGCTTTGAGCGGCTGCGGTGATGAGGATAAGAAGCTGACAGTAGCGGACTTTGAAGGGCCGTGGGTGGATTCCGACCTTATGGATGTCATCACGGAAAACGACGAATTCCGTCTGCAGGATGATTTTGCGGCTGCGGTCAACAGGGACTGGAAGCTGCAGCAGACCCGGATCAGGCCGTCTCTGTCTGATATCAACGAGGCGGTCATGGCCAAAAAGAAACGAGTGATAGAGGACACTTCCATCACAGGAGTGGAGGCAGAAAAGCTCAGGACGTTTTATACGCTTGCCAGTGACTGGGACGGACGTAATAAGGACGGGTTAGAGCCTCTGGCTAAATATATCCGGACAATAGACGGACTGTCAGATACGCAGGCTCTTTATAAGTGGATGCAGGATGAAACTGAAAACCCGCTTGCCCTGGGCGTAGTGTGCGTAAAAGATACAGGGATATCCGTATCAACGAAATATACGGACAAGTACAGGATAGAGCTGGAACATCCGGGGCTGTCCCTGCCTTCGAGCGACAGCTATATGAATATGAGTACAAGTGACCTCGAAGCCTATGAGAGGCTTAAGGAGGAGGCAGGTTATCTGCTCGGACGCATGGGCTACAGCGAGGCTGATGCTGACAGGATCGTTACCGATGCGCTGCGTATAGAAAAGGATATGGCCAAGACGGAGATCACCGATCCGGATATAAAGGAGGAGAATATCACCTACAGCCGGCAGGAAGTCCTGGATATGGCAGGTGATTATCCTTTGGATGAATACATGAAGGCCTGGGGCTATACGGATATAGATGTCATCGTGGCGACAAAGGCGCTTTTGAAAAAGGCATCGAAGCTGTGTACCGGAGCAAACTTTGAGCGTATGAAGGCATATCTTATGGTCAGGTATCTGATGGAATGCTATACATTTACGGATCGTGAAGCATACGATACGATCAATGAAATGAATAAATCCAAGCTGAAAAAGCCGGATCCGGAGGTCTTTACCCCGGAAGAAAAAGAAGAACAGCTCATATATGATACCTATCTTTGCAATACCCCGATGGTCGGAGCCATGTCGAAGCTTTATGCCGAGAACTGCTATGATGACAGCGAGACGGAAGCGCTCAGGAAGTTTACCGAAAGCGTAATCGACAAATTCCATAAGGTGTTCAATGAAGAAGACTGGCTTTCCGATGAAGGTAAAAAGGCCTGTATCGAAAAGCTTGACGCTATCTCGATACATGTCGTTTATCAGGACTATGATTCCGTTGATTACTCGACATTGGAGCTTGTGCCCAGAGAAGAAGGCGGAAGCTTCCTTGAGGCCTATATGCAGGCCAGGCGTTTCAAGGAGAGACATAAGGCAAATATGGTATCCATGCCTTATGACAGGAATTACTGGGATCCGCTGGAAACCCAGATTTCCACTACCGTGACCAATGCCATGTACAGTGCCCAGACTAACGGGATATATATACTTGCCGGAATCTGCGAAGCGCCTGCATACTCACCGGATATGACCTATGAGGAAAAGCTTGCGGGCATCGGCACCATCATAGGGCATGAGATAACCCACGGCTTTGATTCAAACGGCTCACAGTACGATAAAGACGGAGTGAAGAACGCCTGGCTTCCCGATGGAGATATGACAGCCTTCAATGATAAGGTTTCCAGGGTTTCAAATTACTTCACTAACCTGTCGCCATATCCCGGAGCAGGCATATATGACGGCTCTCAGGTAGAGGGTGAGGAGACGGCCGATATGGGCGGAATGAAGGTAATGCTTGAGATGGCGGCGGATGTGGACGGATTTGATTATGATAAGTTTTTCCGTTCATATGCGTATCTCTGGAAAGCCCATGTGCCTCTTTCCTATGAAAGAAAGGTGATCAAAACAGATGTGCATCCGCTTGACTTCTACAGGATAAATGTCGGGATGCAGCAGTATGATGAATTTTATGAGACATACGGCATTAAAGAAGGAGACGGTATGTATATAGATCCCGCCAAGCGGATCAAGGTATGGTAAACGGTGGTTTGAAAAAAGGAGAATAATAATATGAGTGAAGCGATCATTCAACTGAAGGATATAAAAAAGTCATACGGACACCATGATGTCTTAAAGGGTGTGAATATGGAGGTCAATAAGGGAGATATCTATGGTCTTGTAGGAAAGAACGGAGCAGGAAAGACTACCATATTCAAGATGATCCTGGGGCTTTCCCGGATCGATGAGGGAGAGGTATCGATAGCCGGCTCTACAAATGCGAAGGAGCTTTTCCAGAACCGTAATAAGGTGGGATTTCTGGTCGGTACGAGGTTTTACGGATATCTGAACGCGCATGACAACCTTAAGTATTATGCTACTGTCAAAGGTATCCCTGACAAGGATGCGGAGGCGGAGATCGAGCGTGTACTGGAGGTAGTAAACCTGAAAGGCGTCAAGCAGCCCTTCAAGAGGTATTCCCTCGGCATGCAGCAGCGTCTCGGTATCGCCAATGCCATTCTCGGCAATCCCGATATCCTGATCCTGGATGAGCCGACCAACGGACTGGATCCGCAGGGTATAGCGGATATCCGTCATATGGTACAGCGTTTCCGTGATGAATTCGGCATGACGGTAATTGTGTCAAGCCATATACTGGGAGAGCTTGAGCAT
>CACZRA010000039.1 GCA_902783395.1 uncultured Lachnospiraceae bacterium | reverse complement strand
TATGGCTAAGGGTGCAGTTGCAGCACTTGATGCAGCAGGTATCTCACACGGTGTTGGCAAGGACGTAGTAGTTATGGGCTTTGACTGCAACAAGTGGGCACTTGAGGAGCTTCTTAAGCAGAACTGGAACTATGACGGACAGTGCAATCCTTTCCAGTCAGAGTATATCAGCGATGTTATCAAGACTATCGAAAGCGGCGGCGAGATCAAGGAAAAGACCATCATAATGGACGAGAAAGGTTTTGATGCAGCTACAATAACTCAGGATGACGTAGATAAGTACGGAATCTAAGCAGTAATATTATAGGCATCTGATCAATGAAACGCGGCTTAAGTTTCAGCGTAGATTGGCTGAAGGCTTAAGCCGCTTTTTGAATAAGGAGGTTGACCGTATATGAGTGAAAATGCTCTGTTGGAGCTGCGCGGTATATACAAGAGCTTTCCGGGGGTTAAGGCATTACAGAACGTTGATTTCAACCTGAGAAAGGGCGAGATCCACGCTCTTATGGGGGAAAACGGAGCCGGGAAATCAACTCTTATCAAGGTTCTTACCGGGGTATATACAAAAGATGAAGGTGATATCAGGCTGGATGGCCAGAATGTCACGATCCGTTCACCACAGGATGCCCAGCACATGGGAATCAGTACTGTGTATCAGGAGATCACGCTTTGTCCGAATCTGTCAGTAGCAGAGAATATGTATATCGGACGTTCGGATAATATAATTCAGAATTGGAAGGGTATGTTTGAAGGGGCGGATAAGATGCTCAAGTCTTTGGACATACCGGCAGAAGCATCAGCTCAGCTGGCAAGCTGCTCGATCGCCGTGCAGCAGATGGTAGCCATCGCAAGAGCTGTTGATATGGACTGTAAGGTCCTTATATTGGATGAACCTACGTCATCCCTGGATGATCAGGAAGTCCAGAAGCTTTTTAAGCTGATGAGAGACCTCAAAGAAAGGGGTGTCGGGATAATATTTGTCACTCATTTCCTGGATCAGGTATATGAGGTTTGCGATAAGATCACCGTTTTGAGGGATGGAAAGCTTGTCGGGGAGTATCCGATAAAGGATCTTCCGAGAGTTGAGCTCGTTTCCAAGATGCTTGGAAAAGAGTTGGATGATATGTCGGAAATTAAAACGGAAAAGAAGGATACAGATAAGGAAGATGATTCCACTCCGGTATATGAAGCTGAAGGGCTTGCAAGTACCGAGGGGATCAAGCCTTTTAATTTTTATATAAAGAAGGGTGAGGTCAACGGTTTTACGGGATTGCTGGGATCCGGAAGAAGCGAATGCGTGAGAGCCATTTTCGGAGCAGACAGAGTTATCTCGGGATCCGTTAAGAAGAACGGAAAGACCGTTAAAATACAGAAGCCCATAGATGCCATGAAAAACGGTATAGCTTATCTGCCGGAGGACAGAAAGGTTGACGGAATAGTAGGAGACCTTTCCGTAAGAGAAAACATCATACTTGCACTGCAGGTTATGAAAGGGTTCTTTAAGCCTTTGTCGAAGGCGGAAGCAAATGCCTTTGCCAACGAGTATATTGATATGCTCAAGATAAAGACTGCCTCTGCAGATACTCCTATCAAATCTCTTTCCGGAGGAAATCAGCAGAAATGTATAGTTGCGAGGTGGCTTCTAACGCATCCGGAATATCTGATCCTTGATGAGCCTACCAGAGGAATCGATGTAGGAACCAAGGTGGATATTCAGAAGCTGGTTCTTAAGCTTGCCGGAGAAGGAATGAGTATAACATTCATTTCATCGGAAACAGATGAGATGCTCAGGACATGTTCCAGGCTTATCGTTATGAGAGACCGTAAGGTAGTCGGCGAACTCAAAGGCGATGAGCTGACACAGAGCAAGATCATGAGCACTATAGCAGGAGGGGAGGGTCAGTCGTGAGTCAGAAAGGAAGTAAAGGATCCATACAGGATCTTTTTGGAAAATTAGTAAGAAAACAGATTTTCATACCTATCGCGGCACTGTTTTTTCTGCTGTTATTCAACCTGATCTTTGATCCCGGGTTTTTTGTGATAACTCTCGGAACAAACAGCGCAGGTGATCCGGTCCTGTCAGGAAATCTCATTACGGTTATCAATATGGGATCAGAGCTGGCGATACTTGCGATCGGTATGACATTTGTAACTGCTGCCTCCGGCGGACAGGATATAAGTGTCGGAGCGGCGATAGCAATAGCGGGAAGTACGCTTCTCAGGGTTCTGTGCGGCACGAACACCAGACCTGCCGTAGGAGAGCTCAGAACCTCCATACTTGTGGCATTTATCATCAGCTGTCTGGTTGCCATGGCGTTCGGTGCTTTCAACGGTATGCTTGTTGCGATCTTTAAGATACAGCCGATGGTAGCAACGTTGATCCTGTATACTGCGGGACGTTCGATTGCTGCCTGGATAAATAATAATGAGCTTCCTATAATAAGTGATCCGGAATTCGGATATTTCGGAGGCTTTATTCCCGGGATACCTGTACCGACACCGGTGTTCATTGCTGTAGCATGTATGATCGTTGCGGGACTTGTATTGAAGTTTACAAATCTGGGACTGTATTCACAGGCTGTTGGAATAAATGAGAGTTCATCAAGGCTTAACGGATTGAATCCCGTATTTATCAAATGGCTGACTTTCGTTATTCTGGGGCTTTGTGTTGCTGTTGCGGCACTTATAAAGGTAAGCCGCCTGTCTTCCATAAACTACTCAGTCATAGCTAAGGATATAGAGATGGATGCTATCCTTGCGGTAGCACTCGGGGGCAATGCGTTAAGCGGAGGTAAGTTCAACCTGTGGGCTTCTATAGTAGGAGCATATGTTATTCAGCTTCTGACGACAACGTTGTTCAAGTACGAGGTACCTTCAGATGCTCTTCCTGCATACAAGGCTGTAGTGGTCATAATCCTTGTTGTATTCTCAGCTCCTACAGTGAGGGAAAAGATAGGTAACCTTAAGAAAAAAACTGTGAAGAGGGAGGTGGCCTGATATGTCTAAGAAAATAAGGAACATGACGGATTCGAACCTGCTGCTTGCCATCACAGTCATCGTATTTGTCCTTATGTATGTGGGAGCGATCATTTTTCAGGGAAAGGGCTTTACAAAGCCGCAGACGTTCTTTAACATACTGAACGCGAATGCGGGTCTTATTATACTTGCATGTGCTGAGAGCCTTGTCATGATCACCGGCGGAATAGATATCTCAGTCGGCGGTATGACAGCGCTTGTAAGTATGAGCTGTGCCGTGTATCTTGATTATCATAACGGAAATGTTCCGGTATCAATGCTGATCGCCCTGCTGATCGGACTTGCATACGGTCTGGTTCAGGGATATCTTGTTGCGTATCTTGATATTCAGCCGTTTATAGTATCTCTTGCCGGAATGTTCTTTGCGCGAGGCATGACTACCATTGTCAATTCCGATCCGTTCAATGTTGCAAACGAGAGCTTTGTAGCTTTGAAGCTTGCAAGGATAAATGTTCCGGGGATGGGATCGGTAAATAAAAAAGGCGTGTACGTAAATGCCTATGTGGAAATAGGGGTTATAGTTGCATTGCTGGTAGTGATTCTGATGTTTATGATGCTCAGATGGACTAAGCTCGGCCGTTCATTTTATGCAGTCGGCGGAAACCGCCAGAGTGCTTTGATGCTTGGTATCAACGTTAAGAGAACGAAGTTCCTGTCGCATCTTATCTGCAGCGTTCTTGCCGGGATCGGAGGTTACGTATATTTCCTGCATGTCGGGTCCGGAGCAGTCACAAACGGACAGGGAGCGGAAATGAACGCGATAGCATCTTCGATAATCGGAGGTACCATGCTGACCGGAGGCGTAGGAAACATCATAGGTACTCTGATAGGCGTGCTGTCGCTGGCCACTATCCAGAATATAGTTGCTACCGCCGGTCTGGGTGAAGCATGGTGGACCGGTATCACGATAGCAGGTATGCTGTGTGTGTTCCTGGTGATACAGAGTGTGCTGATGGCCCGGAAAAAGAAATTGATGAAGAAATAATTAAGAAAAAAACCGTAAGGATCAAGGAAACCGACGTGTTCACGCCGGTTTTCTTGATAAATATACGGATTGCAGGATAATGATCGTGAAAAACCATAAACCGAAAAAAATCATAGAGCTCATAATGCTTCTTCTTATAAGCGGCGTGGTTCTTTGCGGGTGTACAGGTTCTGCCGGCAATAATAAAGAAGGAACCGATGCGAAAAACATAAAACGTGAGAAGAGCAGTGCGAGTCAGCCTGTAACCATAGGGCTTTCACAGATAGGAAGTGAATCGGACTGGCGAATGGCATCTACGGAATCCGTCAAGGCGGCCTTCTCGTCGGGGGCAGGATATAATCTCATATTTGATGATGCACAGCAAAAACAGGAAAACCAGCTGAAGGCCATACGCGAATTCATTGATCAGGGAGTGGATTATATCATTCTGGATCCTATAGTGGAAACAGGGTGGGATTCGGTATTGTCAGAAGCGAAAGAGGCTGGAATACCGGTGATCGTATACGACAGGAGAGTCGATGTTGCCGATGATTCGCTTTATGCCTGCTGGATAGGCTCTGATTTTTATCTCGAAGGAAAAAGAACATGCATGTGGCTGTCTGATTTCTTTTCGGACAGGGGGATAGATCATAATATAAATATTATAAATATCCAGGGGACAATGGGAGCTACTGCCCAGATCGGACGAAGCAAGGCCATAGAGGATGCAGTATATCACAGCAGAAACTGGAGACTTCTGGCACAGGAATCGGGAGAATACACTACGGCGAAGGGCAAGGAGGTAATGAAGAAGCTGCTCGCGAAGTATGGGGAGAACATAGATGTAGTATATGTGGAAAATGACAATATGGCATATGGCGTCATTGATGCGATCAGGGAATCAGGATATGTGACGGGAGCTGACATTGATAAGGGTGAGATACTCGTGGTGTCCTTTGATGCGACCCATAACGGGCTTCAGCTTACGCTGGACGGGGCGATCGCAGTGGATACGGAGTGCAACCCCCTGTACGGTCCGAGACTTGCCGAAATGGTGGAAATGATGGAGGCTGGAGAAGATATTGAAAAGGAAACCTATATTGAGGAAGACCAGTTTTCCGCCGTCGGATATATTGCTTCTGTGAATGTGGAGGATACGGAGTATCCGGTCACGTATTTAACATCAAAAATAATAGACGAAAGAGCTTATTAAAATGAAACTCCCGGCTTAAAGCCGGGAGTTCTGTTCCGTATGTTTTCCGGCTTATCAGCCCATGGTTATCTCTACGTTTACATCCTTCTTTGAAGTGTCATAAGGTATCACGTTTCCGGATACTTCAGCTCCGTCTACCGTCATTTTGACAACACCCTTACATACATCGGAGGGATTCTTAACCGAAATATGATATACAGCGTTACGGTACTCGCGCGTTATCTTGAAATCACCGAAACCATGCGGGATGCAGGGGTTGATCTGCAGACCGTTAAGCGTCGGATAAACTCCCAGGATATACTGGGATATGTCAGTAAAGGTCCAGGCGGCAGTTCCGGTAAGCCAGGAGTTCTTTCCCTGACCGTGGAATTTCGCGTCACGGCCCGCGACCATCTGTGAGTATACATAGGGTTCTGTCCTGTGTATCTCGGAAATGTCCTGAAGGTAT
>CACZRA010000038.1 GCA_902783395.1 uncultured Lachnospiraceae bacterium | reverse complement strand
TGATAATGTATTTCAGACAAGTGATGAAACCCTCAGAAAGTATTATGATGCCTTTATTTATAATGATTTCAGCGATCAATAAGACAGATGGAAACTCTGGCAATGGAGGTTATAAGGTTTCTTCAGAAATGGGGGCTGTGGGAAGGAACGAGCATATTTACGAACGGAGACAGATTTGAATATACCGGGGATCCTCAAAAGGACTATAAGGGTATATGCAATGTTGATTATTCTAAGGAATGGTATTTCGGACATTTTCATGATGACGTCGATCTTGAAGAATTCCACTGCCTGATGGACAGGGTGATCATATTGGAATAAAAATATCAACCCTGCAGGTGTATGAGATAAATAATAAAGGCTAAAAAACAGTTGACAATTATAAGAGAACGGTGTACTCTAATGTCCGTTAGAGAACACCGTTCTTTTACGTACGCGGTGAGGCGGACAGGAGAAGATTCCGGACGGAGATACCTAAAATGCCAAGGGACAAGTCACAGAGCCATATCAGGATAATTGAAGCAGCCAAAAAGGAATTCATGGAGTACGGATTCACGGATGCGTCTTTGCGAAGGATCGCGAACGAGGCAGGCATTCAGGTAAGCGGGCTTTACAAGCACTTTTCAAATAAAGAAGAGATGTTCGCAGCCCTTGTTGATCCTGCCATAGACGGGCTCATGACGCTTTACCGTGAGATCGAAAAGGACTATTCCGACGGGCTTGAAACAGAGGATAAGGAAAGTGCCTGGACAGACCAGAAAGAGACCGTCAGGGCGATGGAATATATTTACGACCATATAGATGAATTCAGACTGATCATATGCAGATCACAGGGCACCAGATATGAGTCATTCATCCATGAGATGGCAGAGCTTGAAGAAGAAGTTACGTTACACTATTTAAATGAGCGTAAGAAGAAGGGAAATAACGTGAAGAAGGTGGACAGAAAGGAATTCCATCTGCTTGTTACGGCTAATGTTGAAGCGTTATTTCAGGCGGTGGTCCATGATTTCTCGAGGAAAGAAGCGATGCACTACGCAAAAACCCTTGAGAAATTCTATATGCCTGCCTGGAGTGCTTTGTTTGGATTTTAGTTAATTACTCCGCAATGAGCGGAGTTAATTTATACCATGCGGTTAGACGCTGCTAACTAATATGGATAGTAAAAAAAGGAGGAGATCTTATATGAGAGAGAAGAAAAAGAGTGATATAGCTGTGCTGCTGGATTATGCAGGGAGCTATAAAGGGCTGACGTTTTCAGGACTCGCACTGTCCGGGGTAGCCATGATCCTGGGTATGCTGCCGTATATCTGTATCTGGCTCGTAGCGCGCGACCTGATAGCTGTTGCACCGGACTGGAGCAGGGCGGCTGACGCGGGGCGATACGGCTGGATGGCATTTGCCTTTTCACTTGCCGGGATCATTGTTTATTTTGCGGCGCTGATGTGCACGCACCTGGCGGCCTTCAGGACGGCTTCCAATATCAGGAAGCAGGGAATGGCACATCTTATGAAGACACCGCTCGGTTTTTTTGATTCCAATGCGTCAGGACTTCTGAGGAACCGCCTTGACGGAGCCGCTTCGGAGACGGAGACGCTTCTTGCACACAATCTTGCCGACATAGTCGGAAGCATCACCATGTTTATCGGCATGATAGTATTGATGTTTCTTTTTGACTGGAGGATGGGTGGAGCCTGTCTTCTTGCGGCCGTGATCTCAGTTGGAGCCATGTTTACTATGATGGGCGGGAAAAACGCGAAGCTGATGCAGGAATACCAGGCAGCCCAGGATCATATGAGCAAGGCGGGAACCGAATACGTCCGCGGCATACCGGTGGTAAAGGTGTTCCAGCAGACTGTATATTCATTCAAGGCCTTCAAGGAAGCCATAGAGGATTACAGCAATAAGGCGGGAAGGTATACGGTAGGCGTATGCCAGGTTCCGCAGTCAGTTAATCTTACAGTTACCGAGGGAGCGTTCATTTTCCTTGTCCCCGCAGCGGTGCTTATCGCTCCCGGCGCGCTGGCAGCGGGCAATTTCGCAGGCTTTGTTACAAACTTTGCCTTCTATGCGGTATTCTCGGCCATCGTTTCCACGGCACTTGCAAGGATAATGTTTGCGGCAAGCGGCATGATGCTGGCAAGCACTGCACTCGGAAGGATCTCGCAGGTCATGGACGCGCCTGTTCTGGAAATAACCGATGATCCGAAGGAGCCTAAGGACAACAGTATCGAATTCAGGGATGTAAGCTTCACATACGATGGGGCCGATATTCCGGCGATAGATCATGTTTCATTCAGGGCCGAAGCCGGGCAGACTGTGGCGCTTGTAGGTCCTTCCGGAGGAGGAAAGACTACCGCGGCGAGCCTGATCCCCCGCTTCTGGGATGCGACGTGCGGTACGGTTTACGTCGGCGGCATAGATGTGCGTGATGCGGATCCGCATGTGCTCATGGACAGGATAGCATTTGTATTCCAGAACAACAGGCTTTTTAAGGCAAGCATTTTTGAGAATGTCCGTGCCGCAAGGCCGGATGCTTCGAGGGAGGAGGTCAGGAAGGCATTGTCAGCCGCCCAGTGTGATGATATCCTTGCCAAGCTCCCGGACGGGATGGATACGGTCATAGGAACGGAAGGGACTTATCTTTCGGGAGGAGAGCAGCAGAGGGTGGCGCTCGCAAGGGCGATACTGAAGGATGCGCCGATCGTTGTGCTGGATGAAGCCACGGCCTTTGCAGATCCCGAAAACGAGGCGCTGATCCAGAAGGCGTTCGAGGTTCTGACTGAAGGACGTACGGTCATCATGATCGCGCACCGCCTTTCCACCGTTGTGGGAGCGGATAAGATAATAGTTCTTGATAACGGACGGGTCGCGGAGGAAGGCACGCATGATGAGCTTATCAGGAAAAGAGGAATGTATTCACGCATGTGGGCAGATTACAATCATGCCGTGAACTGGAAGATCACAGACAGGGAGGTGATGTAAATGTTCGGGAAGGATTTTCAGAGAAAATATGCGCTTACCGATCAGGGAGTGAGGAACACGAAGCAGGCAACGGCCTGGACGGTTACGGTTAATCTCGTTGTAATGGGCGGGATGGGGATACTGTACATGATGATGTCGAAGTATATGGAGACGCTCACTTTGGGGACGCCTCTTCCCGGAGCGGGTCTCTTCCTGAGCCTTGTGCTTGCTTTCGTACTGCTTTCATTTATCACGCACCTTCAGCAGTACAGGGCCACATACGGCCTTGTTTACGGAGAAGTAAAGAGCGTGCGAATATCTCTTGCGGAGCGCATGAGAAAGCTGCCTTTAGGTTATTTCGGGAAAAGAGACCTTGCCGATCTGACGGAAACGATAATGGGTGACGTGAACCGTCTTGAACACGTATGGTCCCACTGTCTTGGTTATCTGTACGGGTCATACATTTCCACTGCGATAGTTGCGGTCATGCTTTTCGCGTATGACTGGAGGCTCGCCATCGCCTGTCTCTGGGGCGTGCCGGTGGCCTTTATT
>CACZRA010000037.1 GCA_902783395.1 uncultured Lachnospiraceae bacterium | reverse complement strand
TTCTGATCAAATTCCTTCGGTCCGCCGAGCTGTCTTGCTTTATACAGAAGCTCCGCATAAAATTCCACCGATTCCATCTTGTGATATGCCGCAAGGAGGTCGCCCGACCAGGTAAGCGCCCCGTGGCTCTCAAGAAGAACCGCATCAAAATGCTCAAGATAAGGCTCCACTGCATCAGGGATCTCCATCGTGGAAGGTGTTCCGTATGGAGCGATCGGTACACATCCGAGAGCGATAACAGCTTCAGGCATTATCGGCTGTGTCAGGGGAATACCGGCTATCGCAAAAGCCGTAGCAAACGTCGGGTGTGCATGTACAACAGCATTTACATCAGGCCTCTTGTCATACACTCTCATATGCATCTTGATCTCAGACGAAGGCTTAAACCCTTTATTTGCCTGAATGACGTTGCCTTTTGCATCGACCTTGCATATGAATTCCGGTGTCATGAACCCCTTTGATACGCCTGTAGGCGTGCACAGGTATTCATTATCCGAGAGCTTTACGGAAATGTTTCCGTCATTAGCAGCAACCATGTTGCGGTTGTAAATCCGCTTTCCGATGTCACAGATCTGTTTCTTGATTTCATACTCGTTTGGTGCCATTTCTTTTTCCTTTCTTGTGATTTATACATTATTCTGCTATATGATCCTAACTGACTTATGACCATTATAATCATCGTTGATCTCAAAGTCAACATAAAACCACATATTTTTATGTGGATTCGTGTGGTTTCGTTATGTAAACTATGAATTCATGTGGGATTTGTCCGGCAAAAAACAAGACCGTCCGAAAAATTCGGACGGTCCGATGATTATTATAAAATTCCCGGATCAGATTATTTTTACAGATAATAGATCGGCATATCATCACCTATACCGAATGATTCATTAGGTTCTGTATCTCTTGTAAGTATCTGTGAACTCGGCTGGTATACTATCTTTTTCATCAGCTTCTCATCAGGAGCAGCTATCACGGTTTTCTCTGTCGTTTCCTGCCTGACAGGAGCAGAAACCTTCTTCACCGGACGCACCACCGCTGTCTTCTCAGCCGCCTTTTTTTCCTGCAAAGTCTCTGATGCATCTGCCGGGGCTGATCCCGGTTTATTATATGTTCTTGCCATTAATCTATTCCTCCTTTACCGGATATTTTACACCCTTTTAGAAAGAATGTCTTTCTCATATTTTTCAACCTCTTCAAACCATACCGTTTCACTCGGAGCTCCGCATCTTTCAAGATACTCCTCCCAGACGTCTCCGAAGGGGTAGATCTTTATCTCCTCCTGCCTGGCCATGAGCTTTGTCAGCTGATTTGTATCCTGCAGCTCCCTGAGCTCCTCATTAGGCGTACAGAGTGCCATGAGCAGCGCCTTCTGAAGCGAACGGAATCCTACGGTCCAGGCAGCTATCCGGTTTATACTCGCGTCGAAATAATCAAGGGCTATGTTTACCCTGCTGAGGCTGTCTCGGTTACGCACGATCTCCTTTGCGATCTCCCGTGTCTCATCATCAAGCAGGACTACATGATCCGAATCCCATCTGACAGGCCTTGTAATATGAAGGGCTATCTCATCAAAATAGCAGAGAAGCGAAGATATCTTATCAGATACGACCTCGGTAGGATGATAATGTCCGTTATCCATAAGCGGCAGGATACCGGGATGTGTAGCCGCAAACAGTAATGTGAATTCTGCCGAACCTGCGGTATAGCTTTCAACTCCTATACCAAAAACCTTTGACTCTACGGTTATCTTTACGAGCTTGGGGTCATGAGGCTCACTAATTATCTGCTCTATGGAATCCTTGTATCTTTCCCGCGGTCCCATACGGTCAGCGGGTATATCTTTATATCCGTCACCTATCCAAATATTCATCACACAGGGGATACCGGTTTCCTTCGCAAAATATTCCGCTATCCTCACACATGCCCTGCCGTGATCTATCCAGAATTTCCTGTTCTCTTCATCCGGGCTTGAAAGAGTAAGTCCGTCCTTCATATTGGGATGGGAGAAGAAAGTAGGATTGAAATCAAGTCCTATATTATGCTTTTTTGCAAAATCAACCCATTTCTCAAAATGTCTGGGCTCCAGCTTATCACGGTCGACAAATCCATCCTCTTCGAAAATCGCGTAACTCGCATGAAGGTTCAGCTTCTTTTTCCCGGGACAGAGGGATAAAACCTTTTCATAGTCAGCCATGAGTTCCTCCGGCGTACGGGCGCGGCCGGGATAATTTCCGGTTGTCTGTATCCCGCCGGTAAGCGGCTTTGACGGATCCGTATCAAACCCCCTTACATCATCTCCCTGCCAGCAATGAAGTGAGACGGGAACCTCTTTAAGCTTGTTCATCGCTTCCTCTGTGCTGACTCCGATCTTTGCGTAAATCGCCTTAGCAGACTCATATCTTGCCTTTGAATAAAGTGTTTCCGCCGCTCCTCCCAGCACGTCGATCGCTGCCTCAGCTGTCTCTTCGATCCATGAGTTTAAATCTTTTGTCTCTGCCATTTCAATCCCCCTCCTGTCTAATGGTTACTGCTAAACTGCTGTCCTGTGATCATCTGTATCCGGATCCTTCTTATTCCGGAATAAAGGTCTTTATATCAAAAGAATCCGCCACAGCCTGTCTGGCTTCTCTCAATCCTTTGAAAACACCGGCACTTATCATCTGACACATCAGGTTACCTATAGAGGTTCCTTCATCCGGTCCGGCTATCACCTTTCTTTTGCAGGCATTCGCCGTAAGCCGGTTCAGATATGAAGCCTTGGAACCTCCTCCTATAATATTCACCGCATCGTAATGCCTGCCCGTGATACTCTCTATCTCGCCCAACGTCTGTGAATAAGCTTCCGCCAGGCTTTGATATATGACCGCTGCCATCTGTCCGGTATTTTCAGGCTCCTGCTGTCCGCTTTCCCTGAGTGCCTTTTTTATCTCTTCCTGCATATTGTTGGGAGATAAAAATCTGGGATCATTTGCCTCTACCCTCGACGAAAATGATTTTTCTTCCTCAGCCATATCGCAGAGTTCGGCAAATGAATATCTGTCATCCATCTCATGCCGTACCTGCTGGATCATCCAAAGTCCCATTATGTTTTTCAGGAACCTGTACCTGAGGTCATATCCGCCCTCGTTTGTAAAGTTTGCCTTTCTGGCTGCATCATCCGTTACAGCAGCCGGATTCTCGACTCCCATCAGCGACCAGGTTCCGGAGCTGATATACAGAGTATCTTCAGCAGTTGACGGCACGGCCATGACAGCTGATGCCGTATCATGACTTCCTGTAATCATTACATCAAGATCAAAGCCGACCTCTTCTCTTATCTCCGGGCTCAGATTACCAAGCTTCGCTCCCGGCATCACCGGATCAAGGAATATTCTTTCGGGAAGTCCCAGCCTGTTTATTATCTCTTTATCCCAATCGTTCGTCCTTGCATTTACAAGACCGGTCGTCGTAGCATTGGTATACTCCTGTTTTTTTACACCGGTAAGCCTGAATCCGAAATAATCAGGCATCATGAGCAAAGCATCGGCTTCATCCAGAACTTCAGGCTCATTATCCTTAAGAGCACAAAGCTGAAAGATCGTATTGAAGGACTGCTTCTGTGTTCCGGTATGAGCGTAAAGCTCCGCCTCCGGTATGATCCCATAGATCTTTTCCGGGTATCCTTCGGTTCTGTGGTCCCTGTATCCGTAGGTTTTACCCTTGATATTGCCGTCACGGTCCAAAAGGACATAATCAACGCCCCAGGTATCGATCCCCATGCTCTGAGGTATCTTTCCGATTTCCCTGCACTTTCTTAATCCGTTCACTATCTCGGAAAACAAATGACCGGTATCCCACAGCAAAGACCGGCCCTCATGTACCATTCCGTTTTCGAAACGGTATATCTCCTCAAGCTCTATCCTTCCGTTTACGATCGTTCCAAGAATATGTCTGCCGCTTGATGCCCCTATATCAACCGCAAGAAAATACCCGCTCATATACCCTCCTGACTTATGGCCAACGAAATCCGTCTTTAGAAATATCTGTCAGATAGAATTATAGAAACGAAGCCGCAAACGCTAAAGAGTAAAATCTTTTAAAAACTCGTCTTTATTTTTCTATTCCTCCGTTTCGGAAATCGCCTTTGTCTTCTTTTCATAAAGGAATCTCTCGGGAAGCTCCACATTAAAGGCCTTTGCAAGCTCTCTGAATTCATCGGGCTCTATAGTCTGTCTTTTTCCGTTAGACATGGACAGCACCTTGACCAGGATCTCCGCGGATTTTTCTATTGTATGCATAAGGCCGAAGGTCGTGTGTGCACCCTCACCCGCGCAGAAGATCCCGTGATGAGCCCAGATTGCTGCATCATACTTCTCCATAAGTCTGCTTGTAGCCACGGCTATCTCTTCTCCCCCGGGGACCATCCAGCCGACAACTCCCACTCCGTCGGGGAATACAACCGGACACTCGGTCGCCATCTCCCAAAGCTCCCTTGTAAAAACCTCATCATTTAGAGGAAGGATGAAGGTAAGGGCAATTATATTTGCAGGATGCGCATGATAGATGACCCTGTACCTTCCTTCCGTTGTACGTTTTTTTACTTCATGGTTCATAAGATGTGACGGAAGCTCACTCGTGGGTCTTCCGCCCTCCACAAGTCCCCATTCTATCCTGTAATTCTCTCCCTTATCATCCAGTCCGATGATGGCAAGTGTCGCCTCAGGATCATCCTTTATATCACGAAAGAACTTTCCGCTGCCCGTAACGAGGAAATGCTCTCCCGACAGCTCCTTCACCTTTGCGCCTATGGGGGTCCATTCACCGTCCTGTCTCAGCCTCGGAGCAATCAGCTCTATCTCCTCCGGTCTGATACGGTATGACAGATTTCCTCCGTTTCTCTCATGCCATCCCATACGGAACCCGTCATCCGCCATCCGAATAAATCCCTGTACAAAATTCATATCCAGTACCTTCATGCTGCACCTCCTTCGCCACTTGGTTTCTCAATGGATTTACGTTTTTTCTTTATCAATAGATATATCAGGATCCCGATAAGTGTCCCTAATGACAACGCGCTTCCTATATGCTGCAATGCCGTTCCCTTATAATAAACCCTGACCGCCCGTGATCCGTCAGTATGGATCCTGACCGTGCCGTTCTCTCCTTCGCCCGAAAGAGCAAGAGCGGAATTTGTCTCGGGATCGACTGCAGCATACCCTTTGTAATATACAAACGGTACATCCACATATTGCGTACCTTCCGGGATATCTTCTGCCGTAAGCTCGTTCTTAAACCTTCTGACAGCTGCTTCGACGCCTTTATCTGTAAAAGCCTTGTCCGACCGCCCGATCAGCGCCTCTCTGTCCGATGCAGCCTTCGGAAGCCATTCGCCTCCTATGACCTCCGCCGTAAACGGCAGATAATTAAAATAATCATCCGAATATGAATAGTATTCCTGTGACACATTTTGAAGGTTACCGACGGCCGATACAAGCATTACCGCTGTCACTCCTATGAGCAGCATCCGCGATCTGTATCCGGATCCGACAGGAACGCCTCCTTCACCGTCCTCTTCCGCAGCCTTTGACAGATACAGCCCCTCCGCGAAAGCAAGCAGCGGTCCCGTCACAACGAAAAATCTCCACGGAAACTGAAAAAAACCTAGCACTCCCTTAAGTCTTTCCCATGGAAATATTCCTGTCGCGCAGACAGATATCACCATACCCGACACGGCACAAAGGTTCGCGAATCTTTCCTTTTCTTTTATTACAAGCCCCGGCAGAAGAAGTATGAATATTGCCGCACCCATCCTGTTATATTCGTTATACGGCACTTCCCAGAGCTTTGCAGCCTCATACGCCGCATCGAACGAAAAATCATTACCGAAATCACCTGTAGAGAGCATCTCCAGAACACCCATCCAGTAGAAAGCCGTGATCCCGAGCACAAGCAGCGCTGTCAATAAAAGCTTCAGCAGTTTTTGCGGCTCGTTCCTTATCCCCCTGATATCGGCTATGACAGCAGCCAGACACAGCACGGCACATATCACGGCAGTGATGGTATGACACAGCAGCACTCCGGCCATGCCGGCAAATAAAAAACCGGGATGACGGAATCCCTCATACATAAAATCGTAAATCCCTGCTATAACTAATGGAACAAAAATAACGGCGGTAAACTCCCCTGCCGCTCCTCTTTCGTATATATCATAGATATGGTATTGATAAAGCGTGAAAATGACCGCAGTTATAAGCGCGGCGTAATCACTCTTTGAAACGTGCCTTGCGCAATAAAAACACGAAGCAAAACCCAGGATTATGCATATTGCGATAAACAGATGATACGAAAGATTTATTCCGACACCGAATACCCTGAGAAGTGCCGGAATATACAGCAGAAGATCCGGGTAGAATAAAGACGACGCATATCCCATTCCCCCGAAAAAAAGCATGTTGATCCGAAGGAACGGTTTTCCGGACATAATGCCTGTCTTAAGTGCCTCGATCCTGAGCAGATGATAGGCAATATCGTGTCCCCCGATGCAGTTTGTCGTAAACAGCGGCATACATGCGGCAAAAAGAACCGTCAGAGTGACAGCCGCGAAAAGTTTTTTATTGATTCCCCCGTTAAACATGCAAATATTCTAACATAAAAAGCTTACATGCAAAAGGACGCCCCCGGCTTCTGCCGCAGTCTTCAGCGCTCCCCCTTCACCTTGTAACAACGAACAGCCATAACCACAATTCAAATATGACTACCGTAACGATCCCCGCAAGCAGCAGGAACATCTTAAGATTCTTGTTCATCCCGTATCCCTCTTCTCTGATCTGGGCTGGGCTAAGTATAACACATATTACTGGACAATTCCCATAAAGCACCTGTTCATGCTATTATCTATGCATGGATTACAAAACCGTTATCAGACCCGGGAGTTCACTCGTTGAGGTAAAACGTTCAAAGTTCATAGGGATCATACAGGCTGTGTCCTCTGCAGAAGAAGCCGAGGCGCTTGTTAAGGATGAAAAAAAGAAATACCATGACGCAAAGCATCATTGCAGCGCATATATCATCCGCGGAGAAAACGGCTCTCCAGACATCGTACATTCTTCAGATGACGGCGAACCATCAGGAACCGCAGGTGCGCCTATACTGGAGGTACTCACCGGCGCCGGACTGAAGGATGTCTGTATGGTTGTCACGAGATATTTCGGCGGCACACTGCTGGGCACGGGCGGTCTCGTACGAGCCTACACCGATGCCGCAAAAGCAGCCGCAGATGATGCCGTTATCTCCGGGATGGAACTGATGCAGCATTTCTCCGTTATTTTTGATTACACCTTTACAGGCTCTATCGATCACTATATCGGGTCAAAGGGCGTCTCAAAGCTCGGGGCGGAATATACCGATAAGGTATCCTATACCCTTGCCACACAGTAACCCTCGTATGGAGAGATCGCAAAGGACCTGACGGACATGACAAATTCTCTTATCACTATAACCCCGGGAGAGCTTGTTTATACCCCTGTCTCGGTAACCGGAAGCTGAAACCTCTTATCCGGGAGCCCCTTCTCCTTCCCCGG
>CACZRA010000036.1 GCA_902783395.1 uncultured Lachnospiraceae bacterium | reverse complement strand
TGCTCCTTGGAATAAGCATCGGCGAGGAGGACCGGAAGTCAGTCACGGATATCATGCGCATCGCATATATCAAATGCTTCTTTATCCAATGCGCTGTCTCCCTCCTGATAATCCTGTCAGCCGTGCCGATAACCAGGATGTTCTACCGCGATGCCGCAGATGCCGTTTACGGTATGACGGTAATGGGTTTCCGTATCCTTCCGATCTGCATGCCGCTTTCCGTGATAAGTGTAAATGCGGTCTGTTTTGCGCAGGCGATGCAGAAGAAATTCCTGTCGGTGGTTATGCCGGTATTTGACGGTATGATAAATGTTGTGGCGTTCTCGTTCGTGCTTATCCCGGTATGGAAAATGAACGGACTGTATATCGCAAACGTATTAAACGGTATCGTATGTATATGTATGATCGTCCTGTATCCGATAGTGTGTCTGAAAAGAATTCCGAGAAATATGGAGGAATTTCTTGTAATGCCTGAAGATCTGGGAGTGTCACCGGATGAACGTATGGATATAGAAATAAGAGACAGATCCGCTGTGTCCGAGGTATCCGGAAAAATTGATGCTTTCTGTCAGGAACGCGGTATAGACAGGCGCAGGGCGATGTTTTCCGGACTTGCCATGGAGGAGATGGCACAGAATGTCGTGCAGCATGGATTTGCCGCTGACAGAAAATCTCATTTTCTTGATATCCGCGTTATCCACAAAAATGATGACATGATACTGAGGCTCCGCGATGACTGCGTGGCATTTGATCCCATGGAGCGCGCGGATGTGCTGGATCCCGAAGACAAGGTCAGCAATATAGGTCTGAGGATAGTACTCGGCATTACCAAGGATGTGACTTATCAGAACCTTCTCGGACTGAATGTCCTTACCATGAAAATGTAAAGCTGCTGATTTACAGGGATCGCTGCGGATGTTATAGTATCATTTACTACGCAAAAGGAGGAAAAAACATGCTTTACAACAGCACCAGAAATAAGGATATCAGATTAAACGCCTCGAAAGCGATCCTCAAAGGACTGTCAGATGACGGAGGACTCTTCGTCCCCGAAAGCATCCCCCATATAGAAAAAGACATGAGGACTTTGGCCGGAATGTCATACACAGAGCTTGCATATGAGATAATGCACCTGTTTCTTGACGATTTCAGCGAGGAAGAGCTCAGGACATGTATTTCTTCGGCCTACGGTAAGAATTTCGACGATCCCATGATCGCTCCCTTAAGCTATGCCTGCGGATCTTACTATCTGGAGCTTTATCACGGACCTACCATAGCCTTCAAGGACATGGCTCTTCAGATACTTCCTCATCTCCTTACAACCTCCGCAAAAAAGAACGGGATCTCAAAGGATATAGTTATCCTGACCGCAACCTCCGGAGACACCGGCAAGGCAGCCATGGCCGGCTTTGCGGATGTGCCTCATACGAAGATCATGGTCTTTTATCCTCACGGCGGTGTATCCGATGTACAAAGGCTTCAGATGGTCACCCAGAAAGGCGGAAACGTAGAAGCGGTCAGCGTGGACGGAAACTTCGATGACTGTCAGACCGGAGTCAAACAGATCTTTAACGACAAGGCCTTCAGGGATGAGATCGGTGGGAAGGGTTATCAGTTCTCAAGCGCCAATTCCATCAACATAGGAAGGCTTATTCCCCAGCTGGTGTACTATGCATATGCATGGTGCTCTCTTTTCAGAAATGAAAAGATAAGTGACGGCGAGCCCGTTAACATCTGTGTTCCCACTGGTAATTTCGGTAATATCCTTGCGGCTTATCTTGCTAAAAAGATAGGTATCCCCATTGATAAGCTTGTATGTGCCTCAAATATAAACATGGTTCTTACGGATTTCTTTGAAAGCGGCATCTATGACAGGAACAGGGAGTTTCATCTGACGAGCAGTCCTTCGATGGACATCCTGATATCCAGCAATCTCGAAAGACTGATATATTTTATTTCAGGCTGTGATGACAAAGCGACCTCCTCCTTCATGCAGGAGCTTGCTGATAAGGGCAGATATACCATCACGGAGCAGATGAAGAAGGAGCTTTCAGATTTTGCTGCGGGATATGCTTCCGAGGAAGATACGTTCCGGGAGATAAAACGCGTGTATGACGAGACCGGATATGTGATCGATACCCATACCGCCGTAGCATCCCATGTGGCGGATAAGATCAGGGCAAAGCTTTCCGATCATCCCATGATAATAGCTTCAACCGCTTCTCCTTTCAAATTCGCCGGCAGTGTTGTCGATGCCATCAGGGGAAGGGATAAGGACATGAGCCGGGACGGCCTTTCCATGATAGACGAGCTCGAAACGCTCACTGATATGCCGGAGCCTGAAGCAGTAAAAGAAATCCGCCATGCCGAAGTAAAGCATGACGGTCATATTTCGATCAGTGAAATGAAGGAGGCTGTAGCCCGTTTTCTTGACTGACGGATCAGCTGTTGGCCTTTTCCCTCAGTACCCGGTCGATTATAGACGTGATCTGCTCAAGAGTCGCCGGTTTTTGAAGGAAATCCCTTGCTCCT
The DNA here is from genome assembly GCA_902783395.1 of uncultured Lachnospiraceae bacterium. Classification (GTDB taxonomy): domain Bacteria; phylum Bacillota; class Clostridia; order Lachnospirales; family Lachnospiraceae; genus NK4A144. The sequence goes on along the minus strand of CACZRA010000036.1, from coordinate 2,225 downwards.
GCCTTGACGGCTTCCCTGATATGCATCTGGGTACCGACTGAGGACACCATTACGGCCACGGCATTTGAATCAAATTCCATGACCTCATTCAGGGCGGTTATCCCGTCTTTTACGGGCATGACCACATCAAGAAAGATTATATCCGGATGTTCTGCCTTGTACGTATCTACGGCCGACTGCCCGTCCGCCACCTGTAAAATGTTTTCGATGGCGCACTTTTTAAGATTCGTCGCAAGATTTTTCCTTGCGAGAACAGAATCATCACATACAAGTATTTTTAAGTCTTTCGCTTTCATGAAATATATCATATACTAAGTAATGATTTTTTTCAAACATGAAATAAAAAAAGGATTTTCACATGAATAATATGGACAGTTTTCTGGATATAATAATCTTTTTTGCCGGAGCCTATCTTATCTTTTCGGCATTTATGATGAAGACCAGGGGAGAAGTCGCTTCCGGCTTTCTCGGTAAGGATATCGACTGGAAACACGTCAAGGAAGAGAATAAAAAAGCCTATATCAAAATAATGATCCCCGCGAATATCATCATGGGGATCATTATGATCATTATGTCACTGGTATTTACCTTCGGTGATAAGCTCGGACTTACCGGCACGGGTATAAGCATCCTTATCGCAGTGGCTCTGCTCTTCTGCATAGCCTATGGTGCCATAATAATGAATTTCCAGAGCAAATATCTGAAATAATGCTTATTCCCTGTCATCCATACTGATATAGTCTCTTATCGGCTGGGCGCTCTTGAATGCAGGACGTATGATCTTTCCGTTGTTTGACAGCTCTTCTATCCTGTGTGCGCTCCATCCCGAGATCCTTGCGCATGCAAAGATAGGCGTATACAGCTCTCTCGGAAGATCCAGCATCTTGTAAACAAATCCCGAATAGAAATCAACATTCGCACATACTCCCTTATAGATGGGACGCCTCTTGGCGATCTCTTCCGGTGCAAGCCTCTGTACGATATCATACAGATGAAACTCATCGTCAAGTCCCTTCTCGTGAGCCAGTCTTTCAACAAAGGATTTGAAAAGGATCTCTCTCGGATCGGAGAGAGAATAAACCGCATGCCCTACTCCGTATATCAGGCCGTTATGGTCAAAGGCCTTTTTATCCAGGATATCCGTAAGATACTTCCTGACCTCCTCCTCGTCCTTCCAGTCCTTTACGACCTCTTTCATGTCTTCAAACATCTCAACGACCTTTACATTGGCTCCGCCGTGTCTGGGACCTTTAAGTGAACCCAATGATGCCGCCACCGAAGAATATGTATCGGTCCCGGTGGATGTCACGACATGAGTCGTAAACGTGGAATTATTACCTCCGCCGTGGTCCGCATGAAGCACCATCGCAATATCGAGGACCTTGGCCTCAAGCTCCGTATAGCTGCTGTCCGGCCTCAGGATATACAAAAGATTCTCGGCAAGTGAAAGCTCATTGTTCGGAATATGGATATACAGGCTTTCATTTTTCTGATAATGCGCATAAGCCTGATACGAATAGACCGAAAGCATCGGGAAAAGGGATATGAGCTGCAGGCTCTGTCTCAAAACATTGGGTATGGAAATATCCTCTGCAGCACTGTCATATGAATAGAGAGTCAGTACGGATCTCGCCAGCGTATTCATCATATTGGAGCTCGGCGCCTTCATGACAACATCACGGACAAAATTCTTGGGGAGTGCCCTGTACCTTGCGAGTATCTTTTTGAAATCGTTAAGCTCATTCCGGTTCGGAAGCTTATCAAAAAGAAGCAGGTAGGTTATCTCTTCAAATCCGAAATCATTTCTGGTACTGATGCCCCTTACAAGATCCTTTACATTGTAGCCTCTGTAATAAAGATCTCCGTCTACGGGCACACTCTCTCCGTTTATGATGTCTACAGCATGAACATCCGATATGTGCGTAAGTCCTGCAAGAACACCCTTTCCTTTAAGATCACGAAGTCCTCTCTTTACATCCCACTTTTTGTACAGTTCGGAATCAATGAGCGTAGACTGATATGCCTTTTCCGCCAGAACCCTTATATCGGGAGTAACGGCCGAATAATCAAATTCATTGTTAAGTTCTGTCATCTGATAAAACCTTTCAAACTTCCATAGATTTACATAATACCTCGATATTATACATGAAAAGCCCCGTCCTGCGCAAGAAATATGCATAACCGATCAGTAAATATTTTTTTAACTTAGTGTTAACAAAAAGGGT
>CACZRA010000035.1 GCA_902783395.1 uncultured Lachnospiraceae bacterium | reverse complement strand
TTCGCCCCTCCTGCCGAATTATCGGAGACTGCCTTTTTACCTGATATCGTGGCAGATGTCCTCTGCTCATTATGGTTATTTACCAGGCCGAGATTTATCTCGCCGTCAGTCTTGCCATCATCCCCATCTTTTCTGCCATCCGGGCAGGTTTCAGCCTGGCCGGTCCAATAATAGCTGTTTCCGTCCTTAGTCTCCACGACCCTGTAGATGATCTCAGCCCTGTTTTCATCATACTTATCAAGCTTCTCAAACAGGATATCCCCTTTCTTCGGCACAGGCTTGGACATCACGTTTCCGTTTTCATCTACGACATCCTTAAACTCCCCGTTCACCTTCTTTTGGAGGGTAGCCGTAAATCCGGTGTAGATGCTGTCCTTCGACACGGTCCCCACATGCCAGGTCTTGGCAATCCTGACCGTAACAGAGTCCTGGCTGATACTGTTCGTAATGACATAATCACCGGTGCCACCGGTCTGATAGCCTACTCCGCCATTATCCGCAACATATACGGAGCCGTTCTTTCCCGGTAATTCATAGGTATCTCCGTTTTGCAGCTTCTCTATGATACGATATTCATATTTCCTGCCGAACTCATTAGTCTCAAAGAGCCTCTTGCCTTCCCGCTTCGCGTCATCATCAGAGAACGAGAATCTGTAAGTGCCATCCTCTCCTGCAGTCACTACCTTCTCAAGGTAATCCGAATCAGCCCAGCCCTGCTCCTGGGCAAGCTTCCTTTGAAGCACAACCGTAATGCTGTCAGGCCTGGTATTATTTTCATTTTTACCATCCACCCAGTTTTTATGACCCGAGAACGAGCGGATACCGATGGCAGGATCTGTCATTTCTACCTTGTAATTTCCATCTTCATCCATGGATACATTATTGCCGGTCACTGCACCGTATTCATCTATGGTAAACGGAACAGGAGCCTCGATCTGATAACCCTCGGGAGCCTCAGTCTCCACAAGCTTATAACTGCCCGGCTTAAGCAAAGATATCGTAAGCTTCTCATTTCCGCTGACGGATACAAGATCCGGCCTTACTACGGTCTCCCCGTCTTCCTCCGTGATCTTAAGCTTTGCTCCGCCAAGTTTATTGCTGTTGTTGTCATACTTGACAATATAGAATTCTACAGGCTTATCAGTTACTTTAATATTGATATTGTTCCTGTCACCGTAGACCGCTGCATGGTCACTGCCCGTTACTATCTCCACACTGCGGCCGGTATTGATCTTAAACTCCACATCCCCCGCAAGCTTGTATCCTTCGGGAGCTTTCGTTTCATGAAGCTTATATATCTTTCCCGTAGAAAGTCCCTTAAGCGTAATGGTACCTTCCGAAGCCATCCTGTCTTCGACCGAGCCTTCAGGCAGAGCCGTTCCATCCTGCTCCGTCACGGTAAACTCTGCGCCCGGAAGAGCGGTTACGCCGTTCTCACTGATCTTTGTTATCATGACAGGCTTCACGCCATCCTTCACTATGACCAGATTCGTGACAGTACCGTCAGCCGCCTTCACGACCTCATCGCTGTCTGCCACAGATACCTTATTATCCTCACTGAGAGTGATCTCGGTATCCCTGATAACGGTATATCCCGCAGGAGCTGATTCCTCTACAAGGATATAGCTTCCGGGCTCCAGTCCGTATACGACATGACCCGCATCCGTCCACGCATCGACCTGATCACCAATTGTGTCTCTCAGGATGGCAGATATGATACCGGTCTTCTTCGTATAGAGTTTAAATGAAGCTCCGGATATTTCCGTATCCTCCTTTGTGATATCCCTCTTGCTGAAGTGCAGCTCGGTAGGTGTATTCTCAAAGTCAAGCTTTGTTGTATCCAGATCAGGCTCGACAACAAGTCTGCCGCTTCCATTATCAGCAATCCTGACACTGAACCCGCCGATCCCCTTTGTCTTAATAAATGTCTTTCCGTCAACGTTTTTATCCGTTATTTCGGATACGGTATATGTCTTAGTGATCTCATTCTTCCCGCCAAGATCAGCAAGCTTATATTCAAGAGTATTACCCTTGCCGTACCCATCGGCAACGGCATAGGTGATAACACCGTCCGTACCGCTCTCACCTGTAGCGACGACAGTACTCCCATCCCTTATCTCGTATCTGAAGCCTGCAAGCGAAAGATCCGCGTTATCGAATTTAGACGGGAAGCTCTTCACGCCGTTAAGCGACACGCTCCCTTCGGCTTCATATTTGTTTATAAATTTAATATCAGGATTCCCCGAATTAAAGAAGTAGTTTTTAAGGCTCGTCAACAGTCCGATATCCTCGGAGGTCACCGCGTCTACGTCAGGGGTCGCTGTAAACACTCCGTTTTCAAGCTTCAGAGTTACCTTCAGTACATACTGTCCGCTTACATATGTAACTCCGGCCTCATTTACTTCATTCTCAACAATGTTATAGAAATACTCATAAGTATCCTTTCCCTTCAGATCGGAAAGATCATACTCCAGTTTGCTGAAGCTGAACTCCTGTCTTTCAGTTTCTCCGGCCTTGATCTTTACAGTCCCCGAGGCTGTCCTTTTGTCAACCGTCGGATCATCAGGCGTTATCGAGAAGGTAAAGGTCTTATCCTCAGACGACCTGCCCTGAAGTGTTTTATATCCCTTAAGAGTGATCTCATCTCTTGCTGTAAACCGGTTTTTGAACACGGGGCGTGTCTGCCCATATGAAGGCGAAACCGTGAGTTCCCCGGTATCTTCATCACTTGAAACATTAACGGTAACTTTCTGCTCACCGACAATTACTTCATATCCGCTGTTCGGATCAGGCGTGACTTCCTTAATGGTATACTCGAAAGACTTACCGGCATCGGCAGTTGAGAAGCTGCCAATGTTCTCAAATGTAACCACTCCGCTGCTGTCAGTAGACCGCTCACCGCCTATCTGGTTGCCGTCCTTGTCTTCAAGGATAAACTTGAATTTTCCGTTAAGATCAAGCCACGAATTCGGAATGACTCTGTTATCACTGCCCAGTACCTCTTTCTTTGCCTGTATCATCACGTCCTTGCTTGTGCTGAAGGTGTTCGTGAAGGTGAGATCAGTATCAGTCGTTTCAACTCCGTCAACCGTGACCTTACGGCTCATCGTGCCGTTTCCGTTATCAGTAACGTATACCTTGATCTCATACTCATGGTCATCGTACGTTACGCCTTCAAATACATTATTCTCATCAGCTCCCTCAGGAATGACTTCGCTCATGTAATATGTAAAGGTCTTTCCGTCGTCAGCCTGAGTGTATTTCTTCTCGCTGAACTGAACTGTTCCGGAATACGGATTTGCTGCCAGAAGTCCCGCTTTCTTTATGGTCTTTGTCTCGACATTGACTTTTCCACCCTGGGCATCCTTCTCGTAAAGCTGCACATCAAAATCCCTGATAAGCTTGGTGCCCGACATGATCTTGGTAGCAGCAGGCCGGAAGCCGGTCTCAGCGGTATAGGTGTTGGTAAAGGTCTTTGTTACCTTCTCTGTCTCCTCGACAGCCCTGTCGCCTATATACGGGGTCATGGTACCGTTACCGTTACTCTTCCACTCAACCGCGTATACCTGCTCGATCCCCTTATCATCGGTTCCGTAGGCTATTCCCTTCAGATCTGACGACGGCTTGCGCTCTTTGAAGATGTATCTGTGAGTTGTACCCGCATATGAAGCGTCAGCATCAAATTCATAGACTCCGTCTGAAGCGGCTGTAAGCCCCTGCGCGGGTTTATTTACAACAAAGGTATGGAGCGGCTCGCCCTCGACTTTATCCAGGAAAAGATCCACAGAGAACGATGCAGTGTCAGGCCACTTATTGACCATGGTCTTATTTACATCAAACTTTATCTTCCCGCTCTCGTCATACTCATTCTTAAAGCCCTGAACCTGTAACGCGCCGTACTCACCGCCGGTTACGATATCAAGGGTTCCGTCGCCATTATCCGAGACGGTCACGGTAAACTCATACTCCTTCGTATCGTAGGTCACGCCGTTCAGCCTGTTTCCGTCTGCTGCAGGAGGGATAACCTCTTTCACCAGATACTCATGAAGGCCTGCATCAGCAAGAGTATAGGAAAGGTTGTCAAATGTAACCGTACCCTTTTTATCCTCATCACCCGCTTCATTGGTCTTAGTCTGAAGGGTCACGTAGTTACCGCTCACCTTCTCCTGAAGAATGAAACTATAGTCTCCGGCTGCAAGAGCTTTATTGCCGGTAAGCTTCTTGACAGTGCTTAAAGGTATACTGCCCGAAGCATCGTAGGTATTGACAAACCTGACATCTTTTCCGAGCTTATCAACATTTACGACGATGTTATCATTCTCATCTATGGAAGGAGTAACCCTGACCGTAAATGAGGCATTGGAGTATGTGACGCCGCCTGTCGTCGCCCCGCCGTTCTGCTCGGTAAATACATACTCGTCATATGAGATCCCTGCGCCTGTACGTCCTTCTGCCGCGGCATCCACATATGCCTGGGCGGTCGTCTGGTCAAACACAAACTTATAGTCTGTATTGGTAGTCCTTCCGCCTATATTTAGTGTAACAGGAGCTATATCCTCCCCGTTCTTCTTAACATTGACCTTAAAGCCATCCTCGGCAGTTATATCACGGCCGACCAGCTCCTTCTGGATGACTATCAGGTTTTCACCGTTCTTCGGATATACGTTTGTGATCTTTCTTGAGCCGATATCATTCGTCTTGTTGTCATTCTCTGCCTCAGCCACAAGATCACCGCTGTCGGGATCGACATATACATTCACATCGAACGTGATACCCTCTGAAGGAGTGGTGCTTACCGCTCCGCCGTTTTCCGTCTCAATGACCTTATAATGATGCACACCGACATCCGCCACCGTATAAGGAATGGACCTGGTGAAGTTTATAAACGCGGTTCCGTTCGAGAAATTGCCGGTGACAGTCTCGATCACCTGATCCTTATCAGTATCCACCAGTTGGAATGTAAGCCTCTTACTCTCTCCCGCGTTCAGATACCTGACAGTCTTGGCAGCCCAGGGCTTGTATTCCGTTCCCGAGTAATACTTATTTACGATCGTTGCTGAAGCCTGGTTGACCTCCTTGTTGAACGCTGAGGTCTTAAGGGCATAAGCCCATGCCGGCCCGCAATTAACGGCATCCGTAATCTCCATCTCGGGTTTTTCTGTCCCGTCAGCTAAGTAATCGTACTCTTCAACGATATAGTGGCTCCCACCTTTTGCGGTATCATTTTCATAGTACGGAAGCCCGTCTACAGTGATCGTCTCACCTCCGCGGATCGTGAAATAGAATACTGTCCTCCTCTGACCACTCTTGTTCACATCCTGACCGTTCTCCCTTTTGGGAGT
>CACZRA010000034.1 GCA_902783395.1 uncultured Lachnospiraceae bacterium | reverse complement strand
ATAGAAAGCGGATGGGCGATAGCTTTCGTTGTAATAATGGATATTGTATTTTCTTCAGTTTATGTATTATGCGAGAAGCATTTTACTTCCATAATGCATGCCTCAAGCTAGTCAGACTTAAGCATATATAGATTTGTATCAGTGTCAAAAGAAGATAAGCTGTACTTATCAACAGTATACTGACCGAAGGGCTTTGATATGAAGGAATCGATGTCCGCGTACTTATTTTTATCAATGAATATATAATCAGGCAGGTCATGTCCGCCTGCGGTATAATAATCAACCCATTATGAGCATAGTGGGATAGACGAAGACTGCCAGTCCGTATGCTATTCCCGTAAACATCATTTTCAGGTTTTCGTGTCCGCCTTTCTTAAATACATCCAGCAGCATCAGGCTCATGATAATAAACAGCTCTACAGTATCAAAGCCGTATTCAAGGTTCTGAGTCGCGCGGGGGAGAAGGTTTGCTATCGCGATGGCAGCGCAGAAAGCGGCTTCTTTTGAGTAATACTTTTTGAGGATAAAGTATGATCTTGTTTTCTTCTTGTCCGGTTCTGTCCAATTCCTCTCTCCCTTGCCCTGATTTTTTCGGGGATATGCTCCTGATTAAACATACTATATTATATCAGGTAGATTGAAGAATACATTTTTATGAACGAAAATTCAACCGATGCCTACACTTTTATGAACGAAAGACCGGCAATTTGTATCTTTTGTGAAAAATTATTGCATAAAAATAAAAACGAGTATAATGTATCGTACATTCTAGAGAAAGTAGGTGCATGATATGTTACTCTCCGTAAAGCTTAACAATTGCCTGATTTACGACGAAGAAGTGGAATTTTCTATGCGCGCTGAGATCAAGAAATATCTGGAGAAATAATAAGAACCTAAGAGACCTGCATTGTTATGGACGATATTGATGTTGAAAAAAGGCGCCTGCGTAGGCCATAATAGGATTGCATCGGCGGATCCGGATCCGCTCCTGCAGGAAGGGACTTACGACGTAGAGATGAAGAATGAGCACGATAAGCCTGCCGTACTCGTCGTACACTGCCGCTACAGGCAGAGGGGCGGGGAGGATACGGTGGTCGAAAATGAGATAAGGCTTCTCAGGGAACACGGGCACCGTGTCTTTTTGTATGAGAGGGATAATGCGGAGAGGTTCATTCCATCTTCTGTTTTTTTCAGTCTTAAGACATACAGGGATATCAGGAGGATAATAAAAAAGCGGCGCATCGACATAGTCCACGTGCATAATACCTGGATGGCGATGAGTCCTTCTGTATTCTATGCTTCGGCGGGCATGGGAGTGCCTGTGGTGCAGACCCTCCACAATTTCCGTATGATATGCCCGAATGCGCTGCTCTACAGATGCGGGAGGGTTTGCGAGGAGTGCGTAGAAGGAGGCATGCAGACCTCGGTGAGATACGGCTGCTACAGGGGCTCAAAGCTCCAGACGCTTGTATGCGCATTGAATACGGCCCTGCACAAAAGGACGGGGATATACCGCAGGATGAGCTTTATCTGTCTGACTGAGTTCAACAGGGATAAGATACTTCGGATGAATAAGGACGGAAGAAAATATATCGATCCGGATAAGGTCTATATTAAGCCCAACTTCATCTGGGAGAGGCCGATGCAAAGGTCCGGCGCACAGGATATGAAGCGGGACGGATTTATCTTTGCGGGGCGTCTGACTGAGGAGAAGGGTGTCAGGGTGCTTGTAAAGGCGTGGGCACTCATGGGAGATAAGGCGCCGAAGCTTTCGATATACGGAGACGGGGAGCTTCGGGGATGGTGTGACAGGATCATATCAAAAAGAGGGCTGAATATAGACATGATGGGGGCAGTCGATCATGATACGCTCATGGATGCCGTCGGAAGAAGTGCTGCTATGATCTTTTCCTCGGTGCTTTATGAGGGCTTCCCCATGACCGTCATTGAGGCATATGCTATGGGGACTCCGGTGATAGCGGGTGACCGCGGGAACGGGAAGCAGTTCATAGAGGACGGGAAGAACGGACTTATCTTTAGGACCGGGGAGGCGTCTGATCTGGCGCGTGCGGTCAGGGATATGACTGAGGGAAGGGCGGTCTTTGATGAGGAGGATATCAGCCTTCCCGCGATATGCACTCCGGAGGAGAACTACAGGGTGCTGGCCGGGATTTATGATAAGCTGTTATCGGACAGACATTGAGATAAGCTGCATTGATACGGGAGCGTGTGGTGTCGGAGATATGAGTCATGAAGCGGAATAAGATAATATATGATCTGGTAAATATCATAGTCCTGGCAGCGGCTGCAGTGCTTTTTGTGCTTGAATACAGGGGCTTCGGTCTTGCCGACGGCAGCAGCGCGGGGAGCGTCGTCATCATCGTCGTCTCGGTGCTTGTGGTACATATGGTGAAGGCTTTCAGGCTGTACCTTGCCATGCACGGGACGGGGATAGGGCTGTCATCGTATCTCAAGACCTACTGCAAGGTCACGCCGGTCAGTGTCATATATCCTTTCAAGCTCGGAGAGCTTTTCAGGATATACTGCTACGGACATCAGATGGATAATATGCTCAAGAGCACGGTGACCGTCCTGCTTGACCGCTTCATGGACACGGCGGCGCTTGCCACGGTCATATTCCTCGTGTGGCTTGTGAACGGCGGAAGGATGGCATCCTTCATGTATTTCCTCATCATTTTTCTTTTTGCCGTCATACTTGTCTATGCCGTATTTCCGGGTATCTACCGGTACTGGAAGAAGTACATATTAAGGGCGGACGCTACCCCCAGAAGGATCCTGTTCCTCAATGTGATCGATAAATGCAATGCGGTATATGATGAGATCACGAATATAACCAGGGGACGGGGGATCATCTTATATTTCCTGTCGCTCATAGCCTGGTCCGTGGAGCTTGGCGGGCTTGCGGTGCTGAGCCGGGCAAACGGTGAGACGGAGCTGAGTGATACCATATCGGGTTATCTCATGGCCGCCATGGGGAGCGGCAACTCCGCGGAGCTCAGGCAGTTTGTATTCTTCAGTGTCTGGCTGATGCTCATATTCTATATAGTGATAAAGATCTGTGATATCATTGTATCCGGAAAGAGGGACAATACATGAAGGTACTTGCGATATTTGATGATACGGTAAATAAGAGCGAGGTCATAGCGGACATAATAGGGGATAAGGGCTTTGCGGATGTCGTGATAAAGAGAAGGCATCTGGAGGAATATTACCATGATGAGGTGAAGAAGGCCTTTCCCGATCTTATCTGGAAGAAGATCCATTCGGGCTTTGAATTCCAGGATCTCCTGCGGGAGCTTGAGATATACAGCATGCAGGAGATCAGGGTCATGCATGTCTTTTCTGATTTTCTGATCTCGGATGCGTCTGCCGCGGGGCTTACTTTTGAGAAGCTCAAGTATATCGATGAGCCCTACGGTCTCATGAGCGGCAAGAAGCCTGCGGGGGCGATGTTCCCCGATATCGAGAGCTATACTGCATTCTGCAGGAATATAACCGCGGGTGAGAAGCCTCAGGAGCTCGTGAAGGAGCTTGAGGAGCATTGCTCGATAGGAGGGCTCGTTGATATCGGTGTCATCTCTAATTTCATCCAGTGCATCACCGGGAATATGGACTCGCGGTATTTCAATTCCCTGCAGGGCAATGAATACACGCTGGTCAAGAGCTCTCAGAATAAGAAAAAGATAAAGGCCGAGTATGATTTCTATCATCTGCTGCCGGAGGACATGAAGTACTGGTTCGTCATGCCTTTTAACTATACCGAGGATGAGAAGGGCGCGAGCTACACTATGGAGCGGCTGCATATGACGGATCTTGCGATAAAGTGGGTGCACGGCTCCATGGATGAGGCTGAGTTTGAGAAGCTCATGGACAAGTATTTCTTCTTTTTCATGTCGCGCCATACCAGGAAGTGCACTGCGGCTGAGTACGAAAGCAAGGCCGGGGAGCTCTATACGGAAAAGGTAAAGAGCAGGGTAGCAGAGCTTAAGCAGCTGCCGGAATACAAACGTATAGAGACACTGCTGTCGGCCGTGCCGGACGCGGACATTGACCATCTGACCGGGAAGTATTTCGAGCTGAAGGACAGGATAGAGAGCGCGAATAAGTACGAAAACCAGCTCGTGATAGGACACGGCGATCCCTGCTTTGCCAACGCGCTTTACAACAAATCAACGCAGACGCTTAAATTCATAGATCCAAAGGGAGCCGTGAGTGAGGAGGAGCTTTGGACCCATCCGTATTATGACGTGGCAAAGCTCAGTCATTCCGTCTGCGGCAGGTATGATTTTTTTAACAACGGGCTTTTCGATATACGGATCGCGGAGGACTTCGGCTATGATCTGGAGATCCCCTTTGATAACAGCGTGTATAAGGATATATTCATGAGGAAGGCTTCCGAAAACGGATTTGATCCTCTGACGGTGAGGATATATGAGGCGTCGCTCTTCCTTTCGATGCTGCCTCTGCATATCGACAATCCGCATAAGGTCCTGGGCTTTATCCTGAATGTAAAAAACATCTTAAAGGAGATAGAAGACAGTGTTCAGTGATTATTCTTTCGTGTTTGACATAGACGGGACCTTGTGTCCTATAAAAGGGACAGACGAAAAATACGAGGATCTCGTCCCTTATGAGGATATGGTGGAGAAGCTTAAGTATTATAAGGAAAACGGAGCAAAGATCATCCTGTACACGTCGAGGAATATGAACTCCTTCAAAGGCAACATAGGACTTATAAACAAGCATACGGCGGCGATCCTCACCGAGTGGCTTGCGAAGTGGGAGATCCCGTATGATGAGATAGTATACGGGAAGATATGGCCCGGCCATAAGGGCTTTTATGTGGATGACAGGACGGTGCGGCCCGATGAGTTTCTGAAATATACGCCCGCGGAGCTGGAGAAGCTCTGTGCGGCTTCCAGATGCAGTGAGGGAGGGGAAGAGCTTGACTGACATAGATATCGTTATCACCATGGGAGGACTCGGCTCACGCTTCAGGAAGGCCGGATATACGGTGCCGAAGTACATGATCGAGGCTAAGGGAAGGACTCTTTTCGAATGGTCCATGATAAGCCTTGAGGGATACAGGAAGGCTGTTTCAAGGTATATCTTCATAGCGATGAGGGATGATACACAGGATGTGGAGGGCTTTATCGCTGGGAAATGCGGTGAGCTCGGGATAGAGGAGTATCATGTGATCATGCTTGACCGTCTGACGGACGGACAGGCGACTACCGCTATGAAGGCTTCCGGATACTGGGACAGGGAGCATGCGCTCCTTATCTACAATATCGATACCTATGTGGAGGCAGGGGCGATGACAGCTGCGGAGCTGCACGGGGACGGTTTTATTCCCTGCTTTAAGGCGGAGGGAGACCACTGGAGCTTCGTGCGTCTTGATGAAAAGGGCAGAGTAGCGGAGATAAAGGAAAAGCAGAGGATATCGGACCACTGTACGCTGGGAGCTTATTACTTCAGGAGCTGCGCTCTTTATGAGGAGCTTTATAATGAGTATTACAACGGGGAGCGGGAGCTCGTGAACGGCGAAAAGTACGTGGCTCCGCTGTATGACCATCTTTTATCGAAGGGCGGGGAGATCTTTATCTCGGATGTAAGTCCCGATAAGGTGCACGTGCTGGGGACGCCGGAGGAGCTTCAGGAGTTCCTTGAGGCGGAGTAGCCCCTTAAAGCCCTCTCAAGTATATCCACCGAAATACCTGCATTGAAAAAGCGCTCGAAGTAACGACGGCCGTTCATGCCAAGCTCCGGGAGCTTTTCTTTATTTGCCTTGAGCCATCTGATACCGGAGATGAAGGCCTCTGGATCGCCGGCGCGTACCGCGTATCCGCAGTGGGCTTCGTCGGTGATGCAGGTGTCTATGTCCGTGGCATCGTCTACGACCGCGAGCACGGGCTTTGCCTTCTGCATGTAGGGGAGGAGCCTTGAAGGGAAGTTGGGGATCGTGAAATCCGCTGACAGGCTTATGAGTCCGGCGTCCGCGTTGTTCACGAGCTGCTCGTACTCATCGCGAGGCATCTGGTGCTTGTATGAAAAGTTCGCGGGCTTTATGTTCTTTACGAATTCTTCGATCTTGTCACTTTCCGATCCGTTGCCTATGAAATAAAAGTATACGTCACTGAGCTCGGCGCGTTCACCGCATTTCCTTATGCCCTTTATAAGATCCTCGATGGCCTGGGGACGTCCCATGTTCCCTCCGAAGACTATGCGGAGATTATCGGAAGGTACCGAAGTCTTTTGGGTGGGAAGGGGCTGCACCGCGGCAGTATTCGGGAAGTATTCAAGCTTTTCCTCCGGGATCTCGGGATCCTGCTTTTTAAGGTATTTTATATTTGCCTCAGACATGCAGCCTATCCTGTCCGAGTACCGGTACAGCTTCTTTTCCAGGTGTCTGTAGTACCTGTATATGGGGCTTGAAGCAGAGAACATCTTAAGGTCCACGGCATTCTGTGGGAAGATGTCCTTAAGCATCAGATAGGTCATTGCGGATCTGTAGTGCTTTTTGCAGTATTTTAATACGGGCGCGAGAGTTATGGGCGGCGTGGGATAGGCGATGATGTCAAATTTATCATCATTAAAGTACTGCTTCATCAGGGACTTCATCCTGCGGGGGATGGACATCTGGATCAGGGCCTTCTTTGCGCTGCCCGCTCCGAACTGGTCCGGCAGCACCATGTGCACCGTCCTTATCCCCTCTGTTACGACAATGCCGGAGGGTCTGTCCGGTCTGCTGGTGCCTGCTATGAGAGATACCTCATGGCCTCTTTTCACGCATTCCCTTACGAGGTCGAGGTAGATGGTGGAGCTTTCAAACT
>CACZRA010000033.1 GCA_902783395.1 uncultured Lachnospiraceae bacterium | reverse complement strand
CCGCTGAAAGAGATTATTTCTCCGGGGGCTCCGGGAGGCTTTCAGTACATTTTGTTTACTGTGCAGTTTCTGATCATAAACCGGCTTCTGAGTTCCTATATGGGTACGAGCGGACTTGGCAACGCTGCAATCGTTGAAAACATTGAGCTGATCGGTACGATCTTTACTTCAGGAGTAGGAGAAGCTGTCCTTCCGCTGTTTGCTTCCTATTTTGGGGAAGGAAACCGGGGAGGACTGAAGATGGTGAAACGATCTGCCCTGATCCTGGGACAGATCGTAATGCTGCCTCTTGTTTTATTCCTTTTTTTACGACCGGAGTGCATTATTACATTATTCTCCGTTAATGACCCGCAGATGATCAGGACACTTCCGTCTGCCATAAGAATTACTGTTCTGACCCTTTATATAATCATGACGAATTCTATTCTGACCAGTTGTCTTCAGTCGACAGATGAAGAGAAAAAAGCTTCTTTTTCTGTCATTCTTCTTGCTGTCGTTCAGATCATATTCACTCTTTTGCTTTCCGCCATATATCCGGAGAATGCTCCCTGGCTTTCGGCTCTGATAGGAAATCTGTGCGTACTTTCATACTTTGTCATTTTCTGCGGACAGTTCAGTGATATGGGACTGCATTCATCTGATAATATCTGTATGATCACATCCGGTTATTCCGTAAAGGAGGAGATCGAAGGATTTTTCAAAGCAGCTAAGGAGTTTATTGCCGAAAAAGACGCAGAGCTTTTGTGGAGCAGCCTCTTTGAACCGTTCCTTGCTGCAGTCCGTGACGGCAGGAAATATCCTTGTTCCTTTCTTGTTCTGGAAAAGGAAAATGGAGGTCATTCCGTAATCCTCAGATATGACACCCCTGAGAGCATCATTGAAAATGATACGATGGCTGAAACGGACGCAGAAGATAAAGAAGACACGGAAGGGCTTTACGATCTGTGTATCCGGAGTGAGTTTATTTTTGTACAGAGGCTGATGATCAACTTCCGTCAATGACACGTCCAAATATCAGTATTTCTTCCTCCATCTCTCGCGCCTGACCGGCCGCTCTATAATTTCTCTGTCAGGATGATTTGCCTTCCTTGAACATCTTCATCATTTCATTTGTCAGGCTCAGATTATTCGGCTGTAATACTATATTCTCCCGGTTCACCCACTCAGCGTATTTCAACTCGCTTTCATCCATATGGATATCGCTATCTCCATCTGCCTCGCAAAAGAATCCAACAAGAATATCCTGCGCCATCCCCCACGGTTGAGACTTATAATACCTGATATTTTTAACCCTTACGCCGGTCTCCTCCATTACTTCCCGGACAACGGTCTCCTCAAGTGTTTCCCCGATCTCTGTAAAGCCTGCAACCAATGCATTATGCGCATATCCGCTACGATATCTGGTGATCAGGAGTTTTTCTCCCTTTATAACACCGACAATGACCGCAGGGTTAATTCTCGGATACACTACATTTCCACACGAAGGGCACATAAGTGCGCGTTCCTTTTTGCTGAGATATAATCTTTCGGCACATCTTCCACAATACCGGTTATCCGTGTACCATTTCCACAGATGATAGGCTGTAAAAACCGCAAACAACTCTTTACCGGAACTTCTGTCCCGAAGCTCTCTGGTGGAATAGTATCCATACTCCGGATCCTGAAAACTCACTTCGTCAAGTGACAGAAAATACTTCTGATCATCAATGGAAAACAAATAGACATCCGGAGATTCCTTCATATCTGATCCCGTAACAAATCCGATCCGCTCTTCTCCGATCCTGACATACACCTTTCCTTCAGAATTGAACCAAAGAACAAAATCCTCCGCTGACATATTATAATCCACATAATTGTTATCCAGTCTGCTTGGATAAATATCCTGTATCATTCCATACTCCGTTCATTAATTAATTTATCGAATATAAATCGTTCCACAGCCATAGTTTTTTGCTTCTTTTACCACTCTGTCCAAGAGCGCTGTTCAGATGTCATACATCCTCCGGCTTCTTTCCGATCAGTTTTGTGATGTTCGTATCATCCGCTCCCGGGAACTGTTCTCTGATTCGGTCAGAGATCCTCTGCCAGCTCTTCACAGGGCTTTCCTTATATGCCCTTGTCACAGTCTCATATCCCCATACTGCTTCAGGCGGAAGCATCACGGATACAGCCATGCCGTATTCTTCTCCGCGCTTATTCCTTCTCCGGTGAAAATCTGTGATCACGAGATAAGTCTGCATCTGAAGTCCGGTAATGATGCCCGGATAATTCTTCTCTCCGCCTTTGCCGAATCCCGCTTTTTTCTTGAGTTCGGTAGAAAGGATCTGTTCATCGGGAAATGTGATGTCTCCATCATCATCCTTTGATGTCAGTAGATCCATGATCGTTTTCTCCCTGCGGTTGGCAAGCCCGTCTTCCCATCTGGCATCAAAATCATATCCGCTCCGTCTGTAGTTGGCGAAAAACGGCAGCCAGTCAAGGCTGATAAACCCTGCCTTCTGGTCAAAGAACTTGCCGTATGCCGCCTGATGGCTTGCAGCGATGATCTCCCGCCACTCCCAGGGATCTTCGTCACGGTCTCCCGTCCACCAGAAATCAGGGGATACATGCTCCTCTGCAGAGAATCCATCTATGCCGTTTGCAAACAGCGGAAGGAATCCGACTTCATTTATCCAGTTTATGAGTTCCTTCCATGTGCGGATACGGTAAGGATTGTCCCAATCCAGCCCGCGCATGATCATTGATATCTCCCCCTCACCTTCGTTCGGCGGCATATCGGTCGCCGTCTTCTACTGCCATATAATACCGTTCCTTTAATACATATTTATCATCTTCACCTTGTCAAAGCGAGGAATACACCCATCGCGGCCGCTTCTGTTATGAGTGTGATCATTCCAAAAAAATACCCTGTAACCGGCTTAACGTTGTAATATATTATGTCTGATATCCAGATTGTACTAAAACACCCATATTATGGCATATATGGCGGTTTTCGTCTAATATTTCCCCTTTGTCCCCTCTTTGAGATATACTGTTATTGATCCGCCCTTTCGATCCGATCGCGGTATCAGAGGGATGCCTAAATCATAGTACAAAACAACAGGAAAGAGGTTTTCATGAATAAAAAACGATCTTATATCATAGGAATATCAGCGATCCTCGTTTGTATCATATGCTTTGCTTTGGTATATATAAGGTTTTCACCAAAACCTGCTGCCGGCGGACAGAAGGCATATACACTTGAAGTGTCGGATGGTAATAAAAACATTCTGTATTCGGGAAAGACAGATTCGGAATATCTGTCGGGGTTAATGGATGAATTAAAAAACACGGATGGATTTGAATATGAGAGTTCAGCCGGTGATTACGGTATGTATATTACTTCCGTAAACGGAATCAAAGCTGATGATGGCCGGAAAACCTATTGGGCAATATATGTGAACGGTGAATTTAGTCAGTATGGGGCTGATTCGCAGCCTGTATATGATGGGGATGCATATGCCCTCAGGCTGGAAAAATATGAGTGATCCAAAATTATCAGTAAAAGATGTTGCATATCTGGGTGTTTCGCTTGCCATACTCGAGGCATCCAAACTCGCCCTTGATCTGCTGCCCAATATTGAAGTCATTACTCTTCTTTTTATAGTATATACGATCTTCTATGGCCGGAAGACGATTCTTGTGGCAATAGGATTTACAGCTATGGAATGCTTTCTTAAAGGGGTCAATGTATGGTCTTTAATGTATCTGTACATATGGCCGCTGCTGATCATTATCGTATGCTATGCCAGCAAACATAAGGCCGGATATGTTTTTTATTGTATATTGTCCGGATTCTTCGGTTTGTTTTTCGGGATGTTCTGCTCGATACCGTATCTGTTCATAGGAGGATGGCCTATGGCCGTGACCTGGTGGGTTGCCGGGATACCTTATGACATCATCCATTGCGTCAGTAACTTTGTTCTGTGTCTGATGCTTTTCAAACCGCTGTGCGCGGTCATGAGGAGAGTAACATCAAACTGGTAAGCCATAGTATTCAGACTTCCTCCCAACCCTTACAGACATCACGCCATTTCTTTACTGTTTCGTTTAATAAGCCTTAGGAAAATAAATATCGGAATAACATTTCCGCGCTATCGGAGATAAAACGCTCATTATCAATATCATCTATGCCTCCTACCAATACTATTTTTTTCATAAACGCTCCTTTATTCATCTTTTAGGAAATCCATTCTTATTAAAGCCTTTCCATTTGGAATCAATAAGCAGTCCAACATAATGATGTCCTCTATGTTCTGGAAATGTATAAACAAATACCCGTTCCGGTAGCTTTAAGCATCTGGAAGTTAATTCTTCTTAAATAATATATTGTTTACCTGCTCTGTGAGGTATAACTCCGTATCTGTCTCTAATAGATTATAACTGTCTATCACAGTTTTATCATGCATTTTCAGCACTTCCTCATATCCGTAAGCCGTATCCTTCTTCTTTGGGAATCGTATTGAACTGTTAAAACTGCCTACATCCATGAGCCCTTGTCTGCGGCAGATATTTGTCCATTCATCCCTTGTATAAAACTTGATATGACCGTCTTTCTT
>CACZRA010000032.1 GCA_902783395.1 uncultured Lachnospiraceae bacterium | reverse complement strand
CTACGATAATGATAATGTTCAACAGCCGCCACATGTTCAGGAGTATTTCAGATGCTTTTATCAAGTCTTTTTTCCAGGTCAGCTCGATAATTACGACCACAGGCTTTTCAACCGCGGACTTTGACAAATGGCCGTCGTTTTCAAAAACGATACTTGTATGCCTCATGTTCGTCGGTGCCTGCGCAGGTTCTACCGGAGGCGGCTTTAAGGTATCAAGGATAATCATAATGATGAAATCCTATATGAGGGAGCTCAGACACTTTATTCATCCGAGACTTGTGAAGAACATATATATTGACGGAAGAAAAGTAAAAGATGAGACGGTGAGAGGAGTAAAGGTCTATCTGGTCTCATATGTCCTGGTGCTCATGGTATCAGTCATCATTGTAAGCATGAACGGCTTTGATTTTGAGACAAATTTCACTGCGGTCATGGCGACTCTTAACAATATCGGTCCGGGACTTGCATTGGTCGGGCCTGCCGGAAATTACAGCAGTTTTTCTACACTTTCAAAATATGTACTTACCTTTGATATGCTTGCGGGGAGACTTGAGCTTTATCCCATACTGTTGATACTTGCCCCGGGCACATGGAGGAAAAAGTAAATGAAAGAGGCATTTCACGGATCCGATGTGGAAAAGATAGCGGAAAGATACGGGATTCCGGCAGAAGAAATAGTATCCTTTGCGGCAAATGTAAGCCCCATGGGCTTATCGGATAAGTATCTGAAGCATATAGCGGAAAAGACAGGCTGCGTGGAGCGTTATCCCGAAAGAGATTATAAAAGACTGAGGAAGGCGGTCAGCGGATACTGTCACGCAGAATACGAAGATATCATCGTAGGGAGCGGTTCGTCGGAGATCATCAGCGCGGTCATTAAGCATCGAAAGAGTCCGAATGTGCTCATAGTTGCTCCGGCATATGCCGAATACGAAAGAAATGTGCGCATCGCAGGGGGGAGAGCCCGGTATTATCGCCTCAGGGAAGAAAGAGGATTTGAATTTGATACTGACGTGCTTACCGCCGCTCTGTCAGACGATCTTGATATGCTGATGATATGCAATCCCGTAAATCCCACGGGTACCGCATTGTCCGCCGAAAGACTTGAGCAGGTTCTGATCCGGTGCGAAGAGCTTGATATAATCTGTGTGGTTGATGAGACCTATGTTGATTTTGCCGATCCGGTGTACGACGCATCACCTCTTGCGGGAGAGCATAGCTGTCTGTTTGTCATAAGAAGCATGTCGAAGTTTTTCTGTGCTCCGGGATTAAGGCTGGGCTACGGTATCACTTCGGATAAAGATCTGCTCATGGAGATAGAGGAGAATAAGGATCCATGGTCCGTCAGTTCGCTTTCCGCCGAGGCGGCGGTCCTTATGCTTTCGGATACGGAGTATATTGAGCGTGTAAGAGGATACATGACGGAGGAACGCATACGGGTGTGTAAAAGACTCGACAGGCTTAAATCTTTGGGTATCAGCTATGTTGAGCCTAAGGCTAATTTTGTTCTTGTACACCTTCCCGACGGGAAAATGACGGCGGACGGATTTTTTGAAGCAGCAATAAGAAAAAAGATGATGATAAGGAACTGCTGGGATTATAAAGGTCTTGAAAAGGGATATATCAGGTTTTGTTTTATGAAGAAAGAGGATGATGACAGACTGCTTTCACTTATGGAGGAAATGTACTCTTGAGCCTGTCGCTTAGCATCAAAAGAATAGAAGAAACATGTATGGCCGGAAGTACTGTCGTCGGTTCTTTTGTGCTGGATGCCAAAGAGGGAAAAAGAAGTGTTTCCCGTATAGCCTTTATGCTCCGTGCCTCGCACAGAAGGATACGTCTCTCCGTAGCTGATTATAACGGTGAGCTTCCTGCGGACGGGCTTAATATCGAGTATGAGATATCTTCCCACGGCTTTGATCCTGGGACCGTATACAAGGGGTTCATCTCCGTTGTTTCCGATCAGGGTGAGGACAGGATCCCCGTAACACTCAGCATAATACGAAATGAGATAAGGTCTTCGAGGGGACCCGTAAGGAATCTGTTTCATTTTACAAACCTCGCCAAGGAGGATTTCGATGAGGCGGCATCCCTGTTTTATACTGAGGATGCCAGAAGGATATTTGAAGAGGGCGAAAGAGATATATTTTTCAAATACAGAGGCTTCTGTGCCTGCGGCGGCAGGGGAATGGGCTATGAGGGTGTCGAGGAATTCCTTGTAGAGACCGGCAAGAAAACACCGGTGCTCCTTAACTTTGCCGAGGCAAGTGTCATGGAAAAGGATATATATGAAAACAGGGAGATCACCGTAACCGTAAGGAAGAGCGGATGGGGATACCCGGGATTCAGGCTTTCAAGCCCTGATGATTTTATAAGTTTTGAGAAAACCGAATATAACCATTCCGATTTTGAGGGCAATTTTGCCGAGGTGACCTTTACGATCCTTGAGGAAAGGCTTCACTCAGGACATAATTTTGCGAGAATAGATCTGTCATCACTTCACAGCCATGTTTCCATTCCCGTTTTTGTGGAAATGAGCGGAGCAGACCGGAGGAAAAGGGAGAGAAGCAGGGCCGTCAAAGTCACGACTGTCCGCCTTATGAAGGAATTCATAAGCTTTCGTATAGGTGATATTTCCGGTGAGGAATGGGTTAACCGTTCCAACAGGCTTATAGAAAAGCTTCTGATATCCGACAGGAACGATCCGGAGAGCAGACTCATGCAGGCACAGCTCCTGCTTGCGGGAAAGCGGTACAGCGAAGCGGATATCGTCCTTTCCGCGGTTGAGCGGGAGATGGTCAACCGTGAATTCACGGATGAGCTCACTGCGTATTATATCTATCTGCGGGCCATGTGCGATCAGGACGATACGGAGATCCATGATGCGGTACGGAAGGTATGGGATCTTTATAACAGATCCTCCGGTTCATGGAGGATCCTGTGGGTTCTGATATACCTGGACGAGAGGATAAAGAAATCTCCGGAGCGGGAAAAAGCCCTGATCGAAGAGCTTGTCGATCTCGGAATGAGAAGTCCGCTGATGTATCTTGAAGCGTACAGCATTCTTTCCCATGATCCTTCCCTGATAAAAAAGCTGGGGGATTTTGAGATAAATGTTTTAGGCTTTGCCGTAAAGCACAGTCTTATGAAAAAAGAGCTTGCCGACCAGGTATCCCTCCTTTCGCAGAGAATGAGAGGATATGATCCGAGACTTATAAAGATAATGGGAGCCTATTATCATGAATTTGCAGATAATGAGATGCTCGCCTCGATCTGTTCATACCTTATCAGGAATGATATCACGGACAGAAGGTTTTTCCCGTACTTCGAGAAAGCGGTGGAAAAGGACATAGGTGTCACCAACCTTTATGATTACTACCTTTATACGATGAATCAGGGCAGTACGAAGCTTCTGCCCCGGAATGTTCTGATGTACTACAGCTTCAAGAACGATCTTCCGCCTCAGTTCAGATCCTATGTGTATGCAAACATGATCGTGAACGCGAAAGATGCGGGAGCTTTTCTTGCCCAGAGCAGGACGGCCTATACAGAATTTGCCGCGTCCGAGCTCCTGGCAGGACATATGGATGAAAATCTTGCGATCATAGTTGATTATCTCGACTTTTTCAGAGAAGAACAGACCGACCGTGACAGAAAGCGGGAGCTTGAAAAGGCCCTGATAAAGTGCGGCTTCTACAGGCTTATCCTTGTGGATGATCCGCAAATAAGGTCGGTTACCGTCGTGGAGGATGCATTCCGCGATGAAAGGAGCGTTCCGGTAAAGGACGGCAGAGCCTATATAACCATCTACGACAATGATTATCAGCTTTTCTTCGAAGACTCATCAGGCAGAAGGTTCGGAAGCAAATATATATCGCACGAGGACATAAGGCTGCTGAGACTTGGAGAGATCCTTGATGATACCGAATTCCCCGAAACCGATGATCCCGGACTGTGGGTAGCATTATCGGAGATGGGGCGGAGTTATATTTCCGTTAACGGTAAAAATGTAAGATATGTCAGGGACATAATCGATTCCGACCTGTTCAATCCGAAATTCAAGGAGGGACTTCTTACATCCCTTTTGTGGTTTTATTTTGATAATGATATGCAGGCGGAGCTTATTGATATATTGTCAGTGCTTGATGCTTCAAAGCTTTCGATGGAGGAGAGGACTGAGTATGTAAGGTTCTGTTCGATGCGGTCCGATGATGAGGAGGCATTAAGAGTCATCACGGAATACGGATCCTATGGAATGGATCCGAGGATACTCATGCGTATCTCAACACGTTTTATCGAAGAGAGGGGCGGCTATAACGAGGCATATTCCTTCAGCAGGGATATCAGTGCACCGGGCGGAAGGACGGGCTTTATTCCGGATCCCGTACTTCTGGAGACAGCATCAGCCACATTCAGGGGGAACAAGTATAATGAGGTGATACTTGATTTTATTTCAAGATATTATGAGGGGACTACGAGAGAGCTCAAGGATATCTGGAGGGCATGTCTGGATTTTGAAGCCGATCCCTCGGTCATTGAGGGACGGATCATAGAACAGATGCTCGCAACCGGAGCATACATCGGAGAAAGAGATGAGATATTCTTTGATTATCTCAAGAAAGATGCCTCAAAGCATGTCGTGGGAGAATACTTCAGGCGGGCCGCCGAGGAAAACTTTATAAGGGATGCGGTACTGGATGACAGGCTTTTCCTTGGAATGCTTGATTTTGCCATTGATGAGAAGATAAGCGACATCGAGGCTCTCAGTCTTATCCGCTTCTTTGAGGGAAGGAGAGACATGAGATCCGACAGGATACTCTATCCTTATATCCGGGATCTGGCGGAAAGAGATATCATATTTGATTTCTTTGTTTCCTACAGGGATATGATACCTTCCCTGTCGCTCTTCAGCGATCTGGTATTCATAGAACACCGGAGCGATCCAGGATGCAGGGTCGTAATGAATTATTATCTGGATGATGATCAGACCGATAATACCGAGTATAAAACGGAGCCCATGCAGGAGCTCTACCCCGGAGTTTATCAGGCAAGAGGGATAATCTTCCCGGGAGAGACGCTTCAGTATTATATAACGGTCGAGGGCAAGGGACCTGCCAGAAGCGATATCGAAAGATCCGAAGAGAGACTGTCAAACGGTGATAAACGCTACGATATCCTGCAGGATGCCCTTACGAGCATGCAAATGGGAGATAATCTGAGCTTTGCGGAGCTGTGTGAGGATTATATCATTAAGGACAGGATAGTAAAGGAGATCATATGGGCAGAGTGATAGGATATGATCTGACCGACCTTAACTGTCAGGTAAGCATAGGAATTAACGGTGATAACGGAGAAGAGGTCCAGACGGTTCCGGTCATCGCCGGATCCGAAAAATTTGTTATTACAGTTGCCGCTTATATCAAAAATGACGGAGAGATCCTTTACGGAGAGGATGCGGTACGGGCCTCGGAGGCGAACGGCGGACTTATCACGAACCTTTTGAGCAGGGCGGAAGCCGGAGAAAGCGTTGAAGTAAACGGGAGAGGCTTTGAATACAGGGAGCTTCTGAAGGGATTTATCAAAAAGACTCTCCATCTGTCATCTGTGCTTTCCCCTTTTGACCGTGTGGAACGGGTTATGATCACTATGCCTGATCTTACGGAGGAGGGGGTAAAGACTGTCGAGGAATGTGCATCTTTTCTTATGGAAGAGGGAGTTGAATACAAGATAATAGGTTATCCCGAAAGTTTCTTTTATTATGCCATGAATCAAAACCCTGAGCTTACCAAGAACAAGGTAGCATTATTTGATTATGACGGAAGCATAGTAAGAAGTATCTTATTATATACAAGAGTCGATACAAGACCACATCTGAGCATGATCGAACGCAGGGATTTCGATATGCCCATGAAGGATGACCTTTGCTTTCTGGAGGTTGCACGTTCGGTGCTTGATTCCGAGATCGTGTCTGCGGTATATCTTTCCGGAGAGGGGTTTGAGGGGAACTGGCTCAAAAGCTCAGTAAATTACCTGTGCGAGAGAAGAAGGCGGGTTTTCCAGGGGAGAAACCTCTATACAAAAGGAGCGTGCTATGCGGGGATAGATGTCAGGGACGGAAATCCGACTCTCGAAACCTGCAGGTTCTTTGATGATGACAAGCTCGTATCGAATGTCGGGATATATACCATAAGAAACGGTCAGGAGACATATATCCCGCTTCTTGAAGCAGGGATGAACTGGTACGAGGCAAAAGGAGCCGGGGAATTTTATATCGATAACGACAGGGAGATAAGGATAAGACTTGAGTCATTTTTTACCAAGGATGTAAGATACAGTGTGGTAAGATGCGACGCATTTCCCAAAAGGCCCGACAGATGTACAAGGGTCAGGCTTGAGGTATCCATGAGGGATCCGTCCTGTGTTTTGTGCCGGGCATATGACATGGGATTCGGGGATATATTCAGATCCCGGGAGGATCTGGTTGAAACGGAGATACTTATATAGTGCTTTACGAACCGATAGGACTGTTTTCAAAAACCGCATATCACATACCGGAGCTTTCCGCATCCATACATTCTTTTGAGGAGCTCTGCTATATCGTAAAGGAAAAGACATACGATATAGATGATTTCATCATGGAGGATGAGCTGATAATCTATATCAGAGATAATCTGGCTATCGCGGAGCTTGCGGATATGCTCAGCCGGGCAAAGCCGGATCTGATCAGATTTACAAAGACCCTTCTTTCGTACAGACATCATATGTCTGATGAAGACATTGCCGGAGTATGCAGTGCACTCAAGGACGGGAGCAATGAGAAAGAGTATACAAGACTCATCGCAAGGGGTGATTTCTTTGCAGGTAAAGGTCAATACAGACCTGCTATCCTTCTGTATGAGCATGCGGAGGAGATATTGAATGAAGAAAATGAAACCGAAGGCTTGACCTACAGGGAACTTATGCTTAAGATGGGAAAGTTGTACGCAGTATATTATATGTTTGAAAGGGCTGCGGAGTGCTTCAGCATTGCCGGGGACGAAAGAAGGACTTATTTCTGCAGAAAGCTTTCGTTGTCGAGGGTAGAGTATGCGGATATGCTCCTTAAGGAGCATCCGGATGAGAAGCTTTCTTCCCTGATTGAAGAGATGACAAGGGAACCTGCGGATATAGCCGCCCTCAGGCTGAATCTGAGAGAAGACCGGAGCTACGGCAGAGATCTTGCTCTGCAAAGACTGAGTGAAAAGCTTAAAGCTGAATACAGAAGGACATCATAGATCAAGAGGTAGGAATGGGTTTATTCTCCAAGATAAAAGACTGGATAACTGCCAAAGACATAGAGGAATTCGAGCAGTACGAGTACGAAAGAGATAAGGGTTATTTTGATGACGGGTATATGAAGAGTGATATACCCGAGGTCGAAATGATCGACCGCTCGGAGATAGATATGTCTTCGCGATATCTGAGACAGAGATATGTGAAGAATCTGTGCGATCTCATGGCAGAGTGTACTGATGAGATCGAATCCGCCTCCAATGAGTACCGTTATGTTACCGATTATCTGAAGGATTGTGAGATCATCGACCAGGTTACCGATACTCCGGAAAACCAGCTTGTCAATGCTGCCGAGAATGTGGTCCGGCTCATGAACAAGAACCAGATGCACACCTCAAAGCTCGGGAGGATCAGTGAATCGAAGTTTAACCAGATGCAGTCCATTGCATCGGAGATGCCGAAGGCTCTTGATGAGCTCAGAGAGCAGGAAGAATATAAGGAGATCGTCCGTGACGATCTGAAGAAGCTTGAAGGCGAGAAGGTTTCCAGACAGTTCATGAGGAGTGATGCCAGAGTGAAGGAGCTGAGCTGCAGGAACATTGCTGTCATCACGGTATTTGCGATGGGCTTTGTGATGCTCATACTTCTTCTCATGAAGTTCATGTTTGAAATGAACGTAATGGCTGGCTTTATCATAGCGGCGGCTTTGGGGTCGATCACTCTGGCAATATCATTTTCCTCCTATCTGAGTGCCAGAGGAGTAGAGAGAAAGCTCACGAGCCAGCTCAATCAGATAATCGGAAAGCAGAATACGATAAAGATAAAGTATGTGAACATTCAGAACCTGATAGTATATAAATATGAAAAGTATCATATTAATTCTTCCGATGAACTGGCTTATTTCTGGGGACTATATGTCGATGAGAAAAACGAAAGGGATATGATACGCAGAATGAGCCGTGAGCTTGACCAGGCTGAGGAAAGGTTCAGGATAGAGCTGGTGAATGTTCATGTAAATTATCCGACACTCTGGGTACACCAGGCGGAAGCAGTAGTCGACAAGCGTGAAATGGTCGAGATACGTCATGAGCTTGTGGCGAGGCGTCAGGGGTTAAGGAAAAGGATCTCGTACAACACCGACAACAGGGAGGCTGCAAAAAACGAAGTACAGGATCTGGTACTGAAATATCCCAACTATGCACATGAGATACTGGATATAGTCGGCTCGTATGAATAAAACGTTTTGGATTTACGGATCACAGATACTTACAGAAAGGAATATGAACCATGGCTGATACTGACAGATATATAAGCCCTTTGTCCGAAAGGTATGCCGGAAAAGAGATGCAGTTTATTTTTTCGGAGGATAAAAAGTTTTCGACCTGGAGGAGGCTCTGGATCGCTCTTGCGGAGACCGAGAAGGAACTCGGACTTGATATCACGGACGAGCAGATAGCGGAGATGAAGGCTCATGTCGATGATATCAATTATGACGTCGCGAGGGAGCGTGAAAGGGAAGTCAGGCATGATGTGATGAGCCACGTATACGCTTACGGAAAGCAGTGCCCGAAGGCTGCCGGGATCATTCATCTGGGCGCCACATCCTGTTATGTCGGTGATAACACGGATATCATCATAATGAACGAGGCATTAAGTCTTGTGAAGAAAAAGCTCCTGAACGTGATCGATAAGCTGTCAGGCTTTGCCCTTAAACATAAAGACCGGCCTACCCTGGGCTTTACTCATTTCCAGCCTGCCCAGCCTACAACGGTAGGGAAAAGGGCATCATTATGGATCCAGGAGTTTCTAATGGATCTTAATGATCTTGAATATGTACAGGGATCTCTTAAGCTTTTGGGATCAAAAGGAACGACAGGGACACAGGCATCCTTTTTGGAGCTTTTCGAAGGCGACATGGAAAAAGTCGACCGGCTTGATCCGATGATAGCTGAGAAGATGGGTTTTGACGGATGTTATCCGGTTTCGGGACAGACTTATTCCAGAAAGGTTGATGCAAGAGTGCTCAATGTGCTTGCGGGCATCGCCGCTTCTTCACATAAGATGTCGAATGATATAAGGCTTCTTCAGCATCTGAAGGAGGTGGAGGAGCCTTTCGAAAAATCCCAGATCGGCTCATCGGCAATGGCTTACAAACGCAATCCCATGAGATCGGAGAGGATTGCATCGCTTGCCAGATATGTGATGTGTGATACCATGAATGCCTGGATAACCTCGTCAGTACAGTGGTTTGAGAGAACCCTTGACGATTCTGCAAACAAGAGGCTGTCCGTTCCGGAAGCATTCCTTGCCGTTGACGGCATACTGACTCTTGTCATGAATGTAGCGGACGGTCTTGTAGTCTACGATAAGGTGATAAAAAAGCATCTGATGTCAGAGCTGCCCTTTATGGCAACGGAAAATATCATGATGGACTGTGTAAAGAAGGGAGGAAACCGTCAGGAGCTTCATGAGAGGATAAGGGAGCTTTCGATGGAAGCCGGAAGGCATGTAAAAGAGGAAGGAAGGGATAATGATCTTCTGGAGCTCATCTCATCGGATGAAACCTTCGGGGTAACGGCAGAAGAACTTAAGGAGGGACTTGATCCTTCGAAATATACAGGCTGTGCCGCTCATCAGACAGAACGGTTCATTAAGGAAGCGGTGGAACCCGTACTCAAAAAATACAGCGGCCTGCTGGGCGAAAAGGGAGAGGTGGAGCTTTGAGACAAATACGTAATTCGGATCCGGAACACGGGATCCGGGGAAGGAGTTGATATGATATCTGCGATCGTAGGAGCCAACTGGGGTGATGAAGGAAAAGGCAAGATAACCGATGTACTTGCGGAGAATGCCGATGTCGTGGTGCGCTTTCAGGGCGGAGCGAATGCCGGTCATACCATTAAGAATAAATACGGAAAATTTGCCCTCCATACCTGTCCTTCGGGAGTTTTTAATGAAAACGTTACAAATGTGATAGGCTCCGGAGTAGCTTTGGATGTAATGAAGCTGAAACAGGAGGTGGATGATATAGTGGCAAAGGGCGTACCGAGACCTAAAATCCTCATATCTGACAGGGTCCAGCTCCTGATGCCGTATCATAT
>CACZRA010000031.1 GCA_902783395.1 uncultured Lachnospiraceae bacterium | reverse complement strand
TCTGAACTGGACAAGTATCATCTCAAAGACGATCTCGCCGATAAGGAATCCCAGAAAATAGGGCAGATCACGCTCCTTAAAGCCGTAGCTGTTCTGCCAGGAAAAGAACAGATAGATCGCCGTTATAAGGATGAACCATACATTCAGTATCTCCATATGACGGCGGTTCATCTGGGTTATAAGACTCGCGCAGTCATCATAGGTATTCTTTTCATATCCGTAGTAATTAATGCTCTTGTTCTTCACGGAATTCCCCCATAAGATCCTATAGGAATAATTCTAACAGACAATACCCGTGTAAGGCAATGGTAACCAGACGTAGAAACCTCCGGCCGCTTGACCGGAGGTTTCAGGAGAAGGTATTTCTTTCTTATGGGGTGCCGTTAAAGAACTAACGGCATCATGTATTGGGGGTACGCCTATAATATAGCACCCTGTCCAAAAGTCAACAATTCGCATTTTTCACAAGGTTTACAGGTGTCAAAAGGATTTTTTGTGCAAAACCCACTAAAATCAGCCCTCCCACAGAGCATTGAATTCATCCATGTCTATTTTTTCCTTGCAAAGAAGCAGCTCCGCTGTCCTGTCAAGGATATCCTTATGCTTGTTTATTATCTCCCTTGCACGCTCATGACAATCACTGATTATCCTCTTAACCTCTATATCGATCTCCCTTAAGGTCTCCTCCGACATGCTCCTGCCGTGCGCCAGGTCACGTCCTATGAATACCTCGTCATCGTCCTCGTTGTAGCTGGTAACGCCGATCTTGTCGCTCATTCCGTATGTTGTCACCATGCGTCTGGCAAGCTTCGTCGCCTGCTTAAAGTCCTGTGAAGCTCCGGTTGTTACATCATCCTGTCCGAATATCAGCTCTTCCGCGACCCTGCCGCCCAGATCAACGACTATCTGGTTGAGCATCTTTGACCTTGTCCTGAACATCTCATCCTTTTCGGGAAGAGGCATGGTATAGCCTGCAGCTCCCATGCCCGTAGGAATGATCGATATGCTGTATACCGGTCCCACTCCCGGGAGTACATGAAACAATATGGCATGCCCGGCCTCATGATAGGCCGTTATCTTCTTTTCTTCATCGGATATGAGCCTGCTCCTCTTCTCGCTGCCTATTCCCACCTTCACAAAGGAAGCCTTGATGTCCTCCTGGGTAATATAAGCACGGTTTTCCTTTGCCGTCCTTATGGCTGCCTCATTCAGCAGATTCTCTAGATCTGCTCCCGTAAAGCCCGCGGTGGTCTTTGCTATCTGGTTCAGATCCACATCATCGCCCAGCGGCTTGTTCTTTGCATGGACCTTGAGAATGTCCTCCCTGCCCCTCACATCAGGCGAGCCAACACCGACCTTCCGGTCAAACCGTCCGGGTCTCATGATGGCCGGATCCAGGATATCCACGCGGTTTGTCGCAGCCATCACTATGATCCCCTCATTTTCGCCGAAGCCGTCCATTTCAACAAGAAGCTGGTTCAGGGTCTGCTCTCTCTCGTCATGACCTCCGCCGAGTCCCGTGCCTCTGCGCCTCGCCACGGCATCGATCTCATCAATAAATACTATGCAGGGTGAGTTTTTCTTGGCCTCCGAAAAAAGATCCCTTACCCTTGATGCTCCGACACCGACGAACATCTCGACAAAATCAGAGCCGGATATCGAAAAGAACGGTACTCCAGCCTCCCCTGCCACTGCTCTGGCCAGAAGGGTCTTACCTGTACCGGGAGGTCCCACAAGTATCACTCCCTTGGGTATACGCGCGCCGACCGATGTATATTTTCCGGGAGACTTAAGGAAATCCACTATCTCCTCAAGATCCTCTTTTTCCTCCACAAGCCCCGCGACATCCTTAAAATTGATCTGTGTCTGACCGGGAGTTACCATACGGGCCCCGCTCTTTCCGAAGCTCATCATCCTGTTCCCCCCTGCGGCGGCAGCACCCTGTGAATTCATCATCGCCATTATGATCATGACCACGACGACAGACAGTACTATAGGCACTCCGTAGGTGAAGATAAGGTTTTCCTTTTTGACCTCCTCCTCTTCATAACCGGGGAAAAGCTCCTTCATATTTTTTTCCGCCTCCGTGATATCCGCCACATAAAGCTTGCGCACTTCACCGCTCTTTAACGTAACGGTGATATCTCCTGTGGGAGTCTCCGAGTTCGGCGAAAGCAGCACTCCGGTCACGACACCCTCTTCCAGGTCATTCAGAAAGCTCCTGTAGTTGTAGGGATCCCTCGTTTCCATGCTGTTTGTCATAAATGTGATAAGCAGCAGGACCGCTGCCACTATCAGAAAATATATCCCGATACCCTTGTTTGAAGATCTCAAAGCTTATACCTCCGGCTCCAAAATGCCGATGTACGGCAGATTTCTGTACTTCTGCGCATAATCAAGACCGTAACCCACGATGAATTCATCAGGGATCACAAATCCCGTATAATCTATGCTCACATCTGCGACTCTCCTGTCAGGCTTATCGAGCAGGGCACAGAGCTTTACATCCGCTGCACCGCGGGCCTTAAGTATTTTCAGAAGATAATCCATGGTACGTCCCGTATCTATGATATCCTCCACGACAAGAATATTTTTATCCCTTATCGGTCTGTCGAGATCCAGGTCTATCTTTACCACGCCCGAGCTTTCGGTTTCATTCCCGTAGCTCGAGCAGCGCATATATTCCATCTCCACGGGCAGTTCTATCCGCTTCGCAAGCTCACAGGCAAAAGCCGCCGCTCCCTTCAGGATGCAGACCATGGTTATCTCCCTGCCGGCGTAATCCTTCGTTATCTGCGCACCGAGCTCCGCGATCCTTCTGTCTGTTTCCTCTTCCGTATACATTACCGATATCTTGTCAGCCATTATTCTTTATCTCCATCTTAAGTATTCTCTCCGTACCTTCTGTTATCTTAAACCGCTCTCCGATCCTTCCGAGCTCGGGGATCCATACTATCTCTGACCCCATTGCCAGAAGATATATCATATCCCGTCTGTCCCTGGGGATCCTTTCCTCTATCAAAAGATCCTTCAGCTTTTTGCTGCCGCCCTTTATGGAAATATGATCTCCCGCCATCCTTTGTCTGAATGTCAGCGCAGACGTATCAACTATTGTAGCATAATCTATATATTTAGTGTAG
>CACZRA010000030.1 GCA_902783395.1 uncultured Lachnospiraceae bacterium | reverse complement strand
CGTTTTTCAGGAATCATGTATTTCAAAAGGGTGGATTTACACCCGTTTTGACGTTCTCAGAATGAGTCCACATCCGCTGAACGGAAGGATCATAGTCATGCAGCAAGATCAGATTCAAGCACTTCCCTTGAAAACTCCTCGTCGGGAACGCTCTTTCTCTTCACCCCGTCCCCGTAGATCGTCTTCCAGTCATTTTTCATGGAGACGGGGATCCATCCGTTCTCCTCACAGGACTGTACCATCTTCTCAGCCTTCTCCGCATTGCCGTTTTCACGCTCCAGATCATCACAGCACAGCTGGAAAGCAAGGCTCCTGTACGGATTATTGCTGACGGTATACTGAGCCATGGCGAAATCCCCGGATGTATTTCCGAATGAAAGCACGGGCTGCAGGCCTATCTCCCGCTCGATCAGGCAGACCTTATTCATTTTAAGTGTCTTGATCTGGAAGTCACCTGCAAGTATCAGCTCGTCGTCCGGCTTGAAGGTATATGTGAGTCCGTCCTCATCGCCCTGTCCCGTAGCTTTGACCCTCTCATCAGAGCCGATGATATGGTTCATCGGTATATCAAGAGTCCCGTCCACAAGGCCGCGGACAATGTATCTGTCAGTCCCGCTGACGATATATACCTGAAAATCATTCGCGTTAAGATAATCGATTATCTGTATCATAGGCTTGTAGAAGGCCTCTCCCTTGGTCATTCCGTCATAGCCGGCTGTAGGGGTATCCCTGTATTCCTTTACATACAGATCAAAGTCCGTAAGCTTCATGTCCTTAAAAGAAGAGGCCACTCCCCTGCCGTGCGTCATATCGAGTCCCTCGGGATATTTCCCCGTATCGATGTATTCAAACACCTGCTCTGCGGTCTCAAGCTCCTCATCGGACGCCTTATAATCAGGATCGTTCAACACCCTGTGCATATACAGCATATGGTCAAAATATATTGGATCGGTCTCACAGCAGAGCGTGCCGTCCATGTCAAATACGGCTATCCTTCTCTCGACCGGGATATAATCAGGATTGCTCTCATCGGTTATCGCTTCCATATACGAAATGAGCTCATCCTTTGCCCTGGCCCCGTCCGTCCAGAGCGACAGCGCCTCTTCCCCTGATACCGCAGGCTTGTCAGCATCTTCCGCAGCACCGGTGTCCTTATTCCCCGATGCTAAAGCAAAGCCTATGCACACCAGGGCGAGCACAAGCATTGCTCCTATCGCCACGATCTTCCATCTGTTCGTATTATCCGACATTTTCTTATCCTCCTGTTGATCTTTGTTTTTTCAGGGAGCTGATCCTGCCCCCCATTTTTTCACTCTTTATCTCAGGCTTCTGTATTTCCTCTCCCGCCTCTTCATCGGGAAGTATAGCATATACAGGTACAGGCGCAAAGTGATTTTGATCTGAGATCCTTTGAAGGTCTGTCGGAAATAGAGCATATTTACATGCACAATGATGATACCAAGGCGGTAAATACCGAAGACAGACCGGATAATGTCTGTCCGGTTGGGGGACAGTGCGGAAGGATCGACAGCGGAAAGGCTTCGGTAAATATCCTGCCGCTAAGCTGGAACGTGATCCGTTTTTTCCTGCCCCGGAGCTAACCGATATTTCTTACTCTCCCTATCGATACGTACTTCCCGAGTACCGCTCCGTAGTCGCTGCCGTCCTCTGTCACAGGTTCATGGACGCCCTCCACCATCAGCTCTACACCTCCGTTCGGAAGCTTCCTGACCTCATTATAATGATCCTTGTAGTAAGCCAGTCTCGAAACCGTCCTGTCTCTCAATATACCCCTGCACTCGTCCGCCGGACACCCGGGAAAGTTCACGTTTATGATCTGTCCCGGAATGTATCTTTCATCTATGAGCTCTCCGAGTATTTCCGCAAGATATCTGTCCGTGACCTCATGGCATTCACAGGCCGCCTCAGAAAGAGCGATCGAGAGGTATCCCTGGAATTCGCCCTCAAAAGCTGCCCCGGCGGTCGCTGAATACTGAATGTCAGATGCCATATTGTATCCGTAGTTTATCCCTGACAGGACTGCATCCGGCCTCTCCTTCATAATGCTCAGGCTGCCGACTCTTACACAATCCGCAGGTGTTCCGGTACATGAAAAAGCATATACTCCGTCTACGGGAAAATCGTGAGGAAGGATCTCAACAGAATGTCTTAATGTAATGCTGTGAGATGCCGCGCTGCATTGCTTCTCCGGCGCGACTACCCAGATCTCACCGAATTGCCGGGCTGCTTCGGCAAGCCTTATGATACCGTCGGATCCTATTCCGTCATCATTAGTTATCAGTATTCTCCGCATATCAGTCACGCTGCAATTTCTCTTTCAGCCGGGTGCAGAGCAGCTCGTACCGCTCCTTTTTATCATCCTTCGAAAAATGGATCTTTCTTTCCTGTTCCGGATTATCGGAATAATCAAGCTTTTCTTCGCCGAACTGCTCACTTGTAAGATCGAATACATGACCGTTCACGTCATTGTAACAATGCACGCTGCCGTTTTCCAACGGTATGCCGTACACTTTCCCTCCGAAAATGTCCTGAACAAGAAAAGCCGTTATAGAACATTGTCCCAGAGTTTTATTTTCCTCACTCCAGTCCATCCTCATCCTTTGTGCGCACGTCTCCCTGCACCAGACCCCGGATAAAGCATCATAAAGGTCTGCCGGTGTCCGGATGCCGGGATATTCATCTGTTATCGCAGGTACATCTGCCTGCTCCCATCCGTAAAAACTGTAATCTGTGTGCTCCATCTGTCTTATCTCCTGCTTTCATCCGCTTTACGATATGCCATCTCCAGCAGTCCTATGTTCAATATTGCGAAGATCAAAAGATATACGGGCATTACCGCTATCCCGATATGCTGCTGCAGTATCCCGAACACCGCAGGCATAAAGGTACTGCCCACATATGCGGAAGCCATCTGTAATCCGATCACGGCGGCAGAATACCGCTTACCGAAGTTTTCCGGAGCCATGTGCTGGATCGCAGGATAAACCGGCCCCATTCCCGTCCCGATTATCACAAAACCGGCGGCAGCCACCATATAGTGCGTATCCGGTATGAACACCATGATGATCCCGGTCAGCTCAACTGCTATTCCGATCCTGATCAGAAGCCGGTCCCCCAGCCTGTTTGAAATAAATCCTGCTATCAGCCTTCCAAGCATCAGTCCGCCGAATATAAGCGAACCAAAAGAAGCTATCAGTTCATCGGAAAGCCCCGCCTTCGTTCCGGCAAAGTAGCTCGGTGTCCACAAAAAGCATGTTGCCTCTCCCGAACAATACGCATAAAACGCGATCAAAGTAAGGATAACTCCGGGAACCATTATAGCTTCCCTTATACCCGCACTTTCCTTTATCTCTTCTTCATCCGACGCATCTTCGTTCTTCTTCCATAAAGGAAGGGAGATGATGCATACCGCCAGGATCCCTGCCTGAACAAATGCCGTCCAGCGATAACCCTCATTCCATCTCGCCTTGCTTAATGCAAGAGCCATGATGTAAGGACTTATCACTGCCCCGACACCGTAAAAGCAGTGCAGGAAATTCATTGCCGAACCTGAATAATGATTTGCCACATAATGATTGACCGATGCATCGATCGCTCCTGCTCCGAGTCCGTAGGGAACGGCAAATACAAACAGCATCCAGTATTCACCTGATACCGAAAATCCGAGAAGTCCCAGTATCGTCATGGATATGGAAACAACCACTATCCATTTCGTATGAAATCTCTTTATCAGGCCCGGGCTCAGCAGTGCGGAAATGATCGTCATAAAGGATATGGTCATCGACACATATCCTGCATAGGAAGACGGCACATTAAATGCAGCCTGCATCTTCGGCCAGCCTGAACCCAGAAGCGAATCCGGCAGACCAAGACTGATAAATATCAGATATATGACCGCTAAAAGCAATGATCCCATTTCTTAAAACCCGGTGCGTATCTGGAGGCAACCCGTATAGCCTCGATCATGCTGATCTCACTTGCCTCGTTCTTCCCTGCTATATCAAATGCCGTTCCGTGATCAACGCTGGTCCTCAGGATCGGCATTCCGTTTGTTATGGATATCGTCCGGTCAAAGTCCAGTGTCTTTGCGGCTATATGTCCCTGGTCATGGTAGAGGGAGAGGACGCTGTTATAACGTCCCAAAGCTGCCTGGTGGAAAACAGAATCCGCACCGACAGGTCCCGCCACATCATATCCCTCGGATCTGAGCTGCTCTACCGCCGGGGCAATCTCATTGACCTCCTCCCATCCGAAAAGTCCGTGTTCCCCGCAATGAGGATTAAGTCCGGCTACGGCCATGGTTCCGGAATCCACTCCCAGCCGCTTTAAGGCTGAGATACATTCCTTTGCACAGGATACTATCCTCTCCCTCTTGATCTGTCCGAGCATCTGGAGCAGGGAAAGATGCCTGGTCAGAAAGAATACACGCAGTCCGTTTGTCTCAAACATCGTAAGCGGATCCTTCGTGGATGTAAGAGTCCCGAAGATCTCAGTATGACCTGTATAAGGTATATCTGCAGCATGAAGCGCTTCCTTGTTTATGGGTGTTGTGGCTACAGCGTCGACTTTTCCTTCCATAGCCAGCGAGATGCTCTTTTCGATATACTCATAGGCAGCCCTCCCGCACATGGCCTGTACGGTACCGTACTTAAAGCTTCCCATATCGATATTGTCAAGGTCAATAAGGTTCATTATCCCCTCGGAATAATCCCCTTCTCCCACGTCTTCAACCCTGTTGATCCTGAGGCCTGCCCCGGTAAGCCTGACTGCCTCATCCATGATCTTCGCATCGCCTATGACAACGCACCTTGCAGTGTCAGAAACCGATTTTGAGGCGAGCGCCTTAGCTGTTATCTCAGGCCCGATCCCGGCCGGATCCCCTGCCGGGATCGCGATCAATGGTCTTGTCATACTTATTCCTGCTCTTCCGTTCCGCCGGGAGACTCCTCTTCGGCGGCTTTTTTCTCGGCCTCTTCGGCGGCTTTTTTCTCAGCCTCTTCAGCGGCTTTTTTCTCGGCCTCTTCGGCGGCTTTTCTTTCGGCCTCTTCAGCGGCTTTTTTCTCGGCCTCTTCGGCGGCTTTTTTCTCGGCCTCTTCAGCAGCCTTTTTCTCGGCCTCTTCGGCGGCTTTTTTCTCGGCCTCTTCGGCGGCTTTTTTCTCGGCCTCTTCGGCGGCTTTTTTCTCGGCCTCTTCGGCAGCCTTTTTTTTGCTTTCTTCAGCCTTGCTTGCAGCCTCTTCCTCGGCCTTCTCCCTTTCCTTTCGTTCTTCTTCCTC
Source organism: uncultured Lachnospiraceae bacterium (assembly GCA_902783395.1). GTDB lineage: Bacteria > Bacillota > Clostridia > Lachnospirales > Lachnospiraceae > NK4A144. The sequence continues at coordinate 269 of CACZRA010000030.1, read as the reverse complement.
TTTTTCCCTGCTGGCCTCTTCTTCCTTTTTCTGCTGCTCTTCCTTCGCCTTCTGTTCCTGCAGGCTTTGGGTATCAGCAGCAGAGTCAGTCGTTTTCTCGGCGGCTTTTCCTCCCATCATCATATCCATGAGATCCTGAAGATTATCTTTATCGATCCCCGATTTGTCATCCATCGTAACCTTAGTCTTGTTAGGATTGGGTTTGATATACTTGACAACATATTCACCGTCATCCGATATTCCGGGGACGGGATGCTCCACTAAGTAAT
>CACZRA010000029.1 GCA_902783395.1 uncultured Lachnospiraceae bacterium | reverse complement strand
GATGAGCAATCTCACAACAAGCTCAGCGGGCAGAAGGATAGCCTCACTGCTCGATGAAAACAGTTTCGTTGAGATCGGTGCCAAGGTTCAGGCTCGAAGCACTGATTTTAATCTCGAGACGAAAAAGGCTCCCGGTGACGGTGTCATGACCGGATACGGTCTGATCGAGGGCAGTCTTGTTTATGTGTACAGCCAGGACGCCTCTGTTCTCGGCGGTGCGGTAGGCGAGATGCATGCGAAAAAGATCGTTAACCTGTATCACATGGCCATGAAGACCGGAGCTCCCGTGATCGGTCTTATCGATTCGGCGGGCTTGAGACTGGAGGAGGCTACAGACGCTCTCTATGCGTTTGGCCGTATCTATCACAATCAGGCAATGGCAAGCGGCGTTATCCCGCAGATCACCGCAGTATTCGGAAACTGCGGCGGAGGACTTGCACTTATCCCGGGACTTACGGACTTCACTTTCATGGAAGGAAGCAAGGCGAAGCTTTTCGTTAATTCCCCCAATGTGATAAAGGACAACTACGAGGAAAAGAATGATACGGCTGCTGCCGCTTTCCAGAGTGAAGAAGCCGGAACGGTGGATTTCGTGGGAAGCGAAGAAGAGATATTTGCCGGGATCAGAGAGCTTGTCTCTTTCCTTCCTTCAAATAACGAGGACGAGGCTCTTGTGGAATGCACGGATGACTTAAACCGCGCGTCATCAGTCATATCAGCCTGCACAGGTGATACGGCAGCAGCATTTACGGAGATCGCAGATGACAATGATTTCCTTGAGGTGAAGAGCGCGTACGGTAAAAATATGGTAACAGGCTTCATGAGGCTTGACGGAATGACGATCGGCTGTATAGCTAACAGGACCGAGATCACAGGTGAGGACGGGAAACCGGCAGAAACATTTAAGAGCGCGCTTTGTCCTGACGGAGTAAGGAAGGCCTGCGATTTCGTGAAGTTCTGCGACGCATTTGAGATCCCCATCCTTACTCTTACAAATGTTACCGGATACGGTGCATGCGAGTGTTCCGAGAAGAATATCGCGAGAGAGTCCGCAAAGCTTATAGCTGCTTTTGCAGAGGCTACGGTTCCGAAGGTGAATGTATATATCAAGGAGGCTTTCGGAACGGCTGCGATAGTGATGAATTCGAAGTCCGTTGGTGCTGACTACACATATGCCTGGAACAGTGCAAAGATCGGCTCTATGGATGCAAAGCATGCGGCTGAGATAATGTATGACGGAGAGGACAAGTCGGTGATATCCGATAAGGCCAGGGAATATGAGGCACTCCAGACAAGTGCGGAATCTGCTGCGTCAAGAGGATATGTAGATACACTCATCGCTCCCGAGGATACGAGAAAGTATGTGATCGGGGCATTTGAGATGCTCTATACAAAAAGAGAAGACAGACCTGATAAAAAGCATGGTGCTGTCTGAGGAAAGGACTGACCGGACATGAAAAGTATGAAAAACAAGATTATAGCGCTTATAATGTTCGCTGTCCTGTCCTTCAGTCTTGCAGGTTGTGCCGGAAATGAGCCCGATCTCGATATATCGGAGATCTCCATAGCTGAAGCAAGCGGTATCGTCGGAGGTATCAGCAGTACTGATGAGATGGCTGCAGCAGATTTTATGGATATGGATGATGATGATGTCGAGGATTTCTTCGGACAGTACGGCTACAAGATAGACGGGGCTGCATTCAAGAACGGACTTGACGGCTGGCTTTCACTGAAGGAAGAATTCGGTGATGTGCTGAGCATTTCCGATCCTGAGATGTCGTCAAATGACAGCGAGATAACCGCTACATTTATCATTCTGGGAAGCAGAAGGACCGGAAAGTGCGTGGTAGTGATGGATTCCAAGAACAAGATCACATCCATTACCACAAGTGCTGACTATTCGATCGTCGAAAATATGGAAAAAGCAGGACTCAATACCCTGCTTGGTATGGGAACGACGTTCTGTATTCTGATATTCCTGTCACTTATCATAAGCCTCTTCAAGCTCCTTCCCGGCTCGGGTGGAATGAAGGCTAAGGAGGATAAGAAAGCGGCTCCGCTTGATAACGCTGTAAGCCAGATAGCGGAAAGGGAAGCCATAGCATCCGAAAATGAGATCGAGAACGGTGAGCTTGTAGCTGTGATCACAGCAGCCATAGCTGCATATGAGTCAGCTAACGGTTTGACAGCAGCCGGCAGCAGCGACGGATTTGTAGTACGCTCCATCAGGAGACATTATTGATATAAGGAGAAAAAGAAAATGAAAAACTATACTATCACAGTAAACGGAACGGCATATGATGTAACCGTAGAAGAAACCGGAGCTGCAGCATCAGCACCCGCAGCTGCACCGGCAGCAAAGAAGGCAGCACCTGCGGCCGCACCCGCACCTGCACCCAAGCCTGCTTCCTCAGGCTCTGCCGGAGGAGTTGAGGTTAAGGCAGGAGCAGCAGGAAAGGTGTTCAAGCTTGATACCAAGGTAGGTGATACCGTCAAAAAGGGTGATCCCGTCATCACAATAGAAGCGATGAAGATGGAGATCCCCGTGGTTGCTCCTCAGGACGGAACAGTAGCAAGCATTGACTGCTCTGTAGGAGATCCCTGCGAATCAGGACAGGTACTTGCAACACTCAACTAATAATTTTTGCCGGAGGTAAAAAATGTCATACATTGCTAATACTCTGAGCAATCTGGTTCAACAGTCAGCATTTGCGAATATGAGTGTCGGGAACATCATAATGATAGTTGTGGCCTGCTTTTTCCTGTATCTGGCCATAGCGAAGGGCTTCGAGCCGCTGCTTCTGGTTCCCATCGCTTTCGGTATGCTGCTGGTTAATATCTACCCGGATATAATCAAAGAAGGCGGATTGTTCTATTTCTTCTTCAAACTTGATGAGTGGGCTATACTGCCGTCACTTATCTTCATGGGAGTGGGGGCCATGACGGATTTCGGTCCGCTGATCGCCAATCCCAAGAGCTTCTGGCTTGGCGCGGCAGCGCAGTTCGGTATATTCGCTGCTTATTTTGGAGCCATTGCCATGGGCTTTAATGACAGGGCCGCAGCGGCTATCTCCATCATCGGAGGAGCAGACGGACCTACTTCTATCTTCCTTGCATCAAAGCTCGGACAGACAAACATAATGGGACCCATAGCGGTCGCGGCATACTCATATATGTCGCTCGTTCCCATCATTCAGCCTCCTATAATGAAGGCACTTACCACTAAGAAGGAAAGATCCATCAAGATGGAGCAGCTTCGTCCGGTATCCAAGCTTGAGAAGATTCTTTTCCCTATAATTGTTTCGGTTGTTGTATCACTGATACTGCCTACTACAGCTCCCCT
>CACZRA010000028.1 GCA_902783395.1 uncultured Lachnospiraceae bacterium | reverse complement strand
CTGTCAACTACGGAAAAAATGTAAATATTCACATACCCGGCTGTTGATGACAAAAGGATGCATTGAATATTATTTCATGCTTCACTACGAAAAGACAGCTCCGCAAATTATGAGCCCAGCAGACAAGGAACGGGTCCTTAACGATCTGAAGAAAAAACACTGTGCTAATTACAAAAAAGGCGATACCGCTAGCATATACGAAATTGCCAGGAACTATCCTATCGCTGTTAAAAACGGAATATGGAGTCTAAAGCGACTTGAAGAGGAGTTGGATGGTTTTATAGAAGGCGATGAACGGGATCGTAGGCTTTTTATCACAGATCAGACCTTTTCCAATGTTCATGAAGGGCTTGAATATCTGAACAAACTAAAAAATAATACATGTCCCTGGACAAGGGCTGGCCTGTGAGCATACAGGAGGCGAGGTACATCACACGGCTTGCCTGGTTTGTTATCATGGGTTTCTCCTTATCAAATGGTCAACATGCAGCTGGTTTTAATTCCGGTTTTGGCAGAGGCTTGGAAGAAAACATATTCCGAGTAAAACGGACAGGCTTTTGCATCGTAAGTCACTGCTACAGAGAAGGGGATGAAGTGATACGTATCATTTCAGCAAGACCCGCAGAAAAGAGTGAAAAAGAATACTATAATGAGCAATTTACATAGGTGGTGATTATGAGAGAAGAATACGATATCGAAAATCTTAACCCGAGAAAGAACCCTTATTCGAACAGGCTAAAGAAGCCTATAACGATTAATCTCAATCAGAGCACGATTGATTATTTCAAGGCTCAGTCTGAGCAGTCAGGGATCCCTTATCAGACACTTATCAATCTATATCTGACGGATTGTGCAGAGAATAAGCGTGAGTTAAAGATAGCTTGGCAGTAAAACGAAACATTATGTGCAATTTGGGTGAGGGTATACGCGAAAAGGCGGAAAAAAGTGCAGAAATAAGAACAAAAGCCCAGTCAATCATTGACTTGATGGATTCTATGGGAATAGATATCTATTTAAAAATTCCTGAACGGAATGAATTGGTTCAAATATCTGTCAAATATCCAATACTTCGTCAGAGATTGATTTACTACCTAAAAAATGATAAACTTTAGGTAGTAAATTTTTGAGTTGGGGAAATGGAATGCACCGGTATGATTATTCATTTCTGAAAAAAACTGTTCCGGGCAATATAGTCGGTTTGACAGATATAATATCGGATCTCAGGACAAAAGAAGAGTTTCGTAAGCTTCAGTACAGCGATACCTTTGAAATATTGAGAAAGAAGGCTATTGTTGAGTCTGTTAAAGGCAGTAATGCCATAGAGGGGATCGTTACCACAGATGCAAGGATAAAGGATATTGTGGAGGGAGCGAATCCCGTGACACATGATGAAATGGAGATATCGGGATATAAGGATGCCCTTGATCTGATTCATACAGAGCATGAGGAACTTGATGTTGAGAAAGAAACGATCCTTTCATTTCACAGAATGCTTTTGGCACAGACAAATCCGCGTGAAGCCGGTAAATATAAAACGAGCGATAACTTTATCATGGAAATAGGACCGGATGGATGCAGGCACGTAAGATTTAAGCCTGTTCCAGCCGGAAGAGTGAACGCCGATATAGAACAGCTGCTTCTGGCATATTACGATGCCAGGCAGGATTCGGAGATTTCACCGCTTTTGCTTATTCCCTGTTTTGTTCTGGATTTCTTATGTATCCATCCTTTTATGGACGGAAATGGCAGAATTTCGAGATTACTGACGGTTCTTCTTCTGTATCTGTCAGGTTATGATATCGTAAGATATATTTCATATGAAGGCCGGATCAACAAGTATAAAGACAGTTATTATGAAGCACTTAAGATATCATCTGATAAATGGCATGAGAATGAAAATGATTATGTTCCGTTTATCGTGAATTTCCTCCATATCCTCTATAAGTGTTTCAAAGATCTGGATGAATCATTTACAGATATCTCACTGAAAAAAGCAAAGAAATCTGAAAGGGTAGAGAACATATTGATGGGAGCGATAGTACCGGTATCAAAGCAGGATATTATTGACAAACTTCCGGATGTCAGCGTAAAAACCGTCGAACTGGTTCTGGGTAGGATGCTGAAGGATAAAAAGATCAAAAAGATTGGAACCTATAAAGACGCCAGGTATATAACTATATAATAGGAGCTTTTATGATCAAGATTTATGGTATGCCGACATGCCCCTGCTGCGATTATGTTCATGAACAGATTAAGGGTGTGGAGAAATGAACGGGGACATGGAAACGTATATTGAGAAGCTGCTCGGAGCGGAGGGAGCTGACCGGGAACGGGCTTTGTGGGAAGCGCTGGAAGCGTCTCAGGGCAGGGAGTTTACTACATCCGGAAGAGGGAAGGGCGAGAACAAACGGCCGGGCGTTTCATTTACCTACGGGATAAAGGTATCAAACCGGACCGGCAATCCTACTTATGAGCTTCTGATCAGCAGAAAGGAACACAGCAAGACCATAACCCGGTCGACTGTGGAGATGGCTTTTGAGAACGCCATGCAGGTTCAGAAGGAAGAGGGATATGTAAAAGGCCCTAAGCGTCTGAAGGTTTTCGGTGCCAGTTATCTCTATGCCATATTCCTCTCCTGGGGGATCATTACAGACGTAAAATAGTCAAAAAAAGTGCTTGCATTACTTGACAAGCTGTGCTATGATTTAAGCGTATAAAAGGATTATTATACGATAGACTATCTGTCTGCCTACGATCAAGGAGGAAAGGAGGGGACGTCATATGGCATCATTGGCTTTACAAAATGTCTATAATAATTTCTTGCCGCAGTTCATGCCCAAGACTTCACGTTATGACACACATAAGAAAGACGAGCTGAAGAGCGTCTATACGGCCATTTTGCGTCAGACGAAAGAGTCCCCGTTGTTCCTTCCGCTGTCAGGCGAAAATGTCATAGAATATGCTTTAAATATGAAAGAAAACGCGAGAGACCTGAAGAACGTGATAGCTTCTCTTTCGACGGATGATTCTCTTACGCTTCTGGATAAGAAGACTGCATATTCTACGGACGAGGATGTGGCAGTTGCAAAATATATCGGAAACAATAATTCAGTCGATGCCGATGAGACGCCTTCATTTGATCTGGGTGTACAGAGGCTGGCAAGCCGTCAGGTGAATATGGGTTCCTTTATCGATGACGGCACCATGACTTTGGAGCCTGATACATATTCCTTCGACATTCACATCGGAGATACGGATTATGAGTTCCAGTTCAATGTAGAGCCTTCCGATACCAATAAGGAGATGGAGGAGAAGCTCGCAAGACTTATAAACCGCAGCAATATCGGAGTCGAGGTCTCGGTCGTATCAAATGACGACGGGAGATCGGCGCTCAGGATCGAGAGTGTTGCGACCGGACAGCCGGGCGGCAAGGAGACTCTCTTCAATATATCTGATGACAATACGAGCAAAAGAGCGGGAGCCGTGGAGTATTTCGGACTCGGAGAGGTCACGGAGGCTCCGCTTAACGCAGAGTTTACGCTGAACGGCAATTCGCACAGCGCTTATTCCAATTCCTTCACCATAGACAAGGCTTATGAGATCAATCTCAAGGGCGTGAGTGAAGAGGGTGAGCAGGTTCATATAGGTCTCAAGCCGGATGTGGAGTCTCTTATCAGCAACGTGGAAAACCTTGTGGAGGGTTACAACAGGTTCATTACGAACGCCATGGATTATTCCGATAAGTACGGGCTCTCCAACAGGTTCAGGAATGAGATGCGCGGGATACAGAACGTGTACCGCAACGAGCTGGATGCGATAGGCCTGACCTTCAAGGATAACGGCGAGCTGGAGATAGACGACAAGTATCTGAGGGCTGCGGCGTTTGAGGGTGATCACAATGATACGTTAAGGCCGATCACTGATTTCACGAGCGAGATGCTTCTTGAGGCCAAGAAGATATCCCTCAACCCCATGGAATATACCGACAGGATAGTGGTCGAGTATAAGAATCCGGGGCACAACTTCTCAAATCCTTACGTCACGAGCATGTATTCGGGGATGATGTTCAGCTCCTATACATGATGCTAAGGATCAGATCGAAACTACCGAGACGTCCGTCGGAAGGCGGGCGTTTCTTATTGCCGTAGTCCATTAAGGGTGATACAATACAGTTTGTTGCAAAAAAGGGATAACGAGGGAGAATCATGAGTAAAGTCAGAGCTGCGGGGAGTAAGCGCGGAGCACAGGCAGACAACACACCGATATCGAAGAAGCTGATGAAGGATGTCGTTGCGCTTTATGTGTTTTTCATGTTTGCGATATACCCGCTTTATTATGAAGAGAAATATTACAATATGGGAGATGCCAAGTGGCATTTCTTCAGATGGGTGACTCTTATAGGCATCATACTGATGACCGGCGTGTTCATCTGGTATCAGTGTTATCTCGGGTCCAAGGGGAAGCTCGGTCAGTACTGGGATTTCAGCAAGGCCTCGGTTCTTGACTGGTTTGTGCTGGCATATGCGCTGGCGGCACTTACTTCCTATATACTATCACCGTATAAGGCATATACTCTGGTAGGTTATGACGGATGGTATATGGGGCTCATAGCCCAGATGGCTTTCGTGCTTCTGTATTATTTTACCTCCAGGTTCATGAGGTGGGACAATATAGTATTTACCATCTATCTTTCGGTATCCGCGGTCGTTTTCCTGCTTTGCATATTGAACAGGTTTCTGGTGGATCCTCTGGAGATGTATGTGGGTCTCGACGAGGGTTATTATATCAACTTCATTTCCACCCTCGGGCAGGCTACATGGTTTTCGAGCTATATGGTCCTGCTTTTCCCTATGGGGCTGTTTCTTTTCTGGAACTGTGAGGGGAAGGTTAAGAGGATCCTGTCGGCTCTGTATGTGCTGCTCGGCGGTATGACGATGATCGCGCAGAATTCCGATTCCGCTTTGATGGCATATGCAGGTATCTATCTGATCTTATTCTGCGCATCCTTCAGGGACAATACCAAGATGAGGAGATTCTTTGAGAGTGTCGTGCTCTTATTCGCGGGCTGGAAGCTTTTCGGTATCCTGGAGGTCGCTTTTGCGGACAGGGCCATAGAGCTTTCGAATACGATGAGGAAGTTTTCCATCGGTACCATACCGTGGGTGCTGCTGGCAGTTTCGGCGGCGCTGCTCGTTGGATATATCATGATCTCAAAGAATGAGGAATTCGATATCAAAAAATACAAGCCGGTCCGCATTGTTGTGGTGGCGGTAGTCTTTATCATACCCGTTGTCACGGCTGTCTATATCGGCATGAATACAATGGGTGCTTTCGCCGGGACATCGCTTGCGTCGGACAACAACTACCTGCTTTTTGATGATAAGTGGGGAAATAACAGAGGCCTGTCCTGGGTCGCTGCGGTCGGGACGTTCCTTCAGACGAGCATACCGAGGAAGCTCTTCGGAGCGGGACCTGACGGATTTTATAATGAGGTTTACAGATTCTATGCGGGACCGCTTAATGAAAAATGGGGTGAGAATACGGTGCTTACCTGCGCGCATAACGAGTGGCTGAACGCTCTTGTCAACGTGGGCCTTGT